>NZ_JFYT01000080.1:0-28993 GCF_000632165.1 Delftia sp. RIT313
CGGGGTGACAGGGGGTGCAGGTACCGAAGTGATCATGGGAAGTTGCTCCTGTAGGGGTGGCAGGCCGGGCCGGCCTTGGTGTTGCCGTGGCAAGCGCCATGCCTGGGCCCGAGGGAAATGGTCCGGGTACAAGGTTGGTTGAAGTCCGGCGCGGTGCCATCTGATGGCAATGATGTGGCGCACGCCGGGACGGGGAGTCAGGCCAGCGTTCTCAGCTTCGCTTCGCGGGCCCAGAAGCGCTTCTTGGCGCCTTCGATGAAGGGTTCGGGCTTGTCGATGGGGAACACGCCCTCGTCCGGTGTGATGCCGGCCGTCTTCATGATGTGCTGCGTGGCCTTGCAGGCGGCAATGGCCTTGAGGTGGCCGAAGGCGTCGCGGAACCAGTCCTGCGCGGCTGCCTCATGGGCCAGCGCCTGGCCGCGCTCCAGCGTGATGATGGACACCACGGCATCGAACTGCGCGGATGGCGATCCGGCCAGCTGGCCGTCGGCCGGCAGGTGGCTGCCGTCGTCCAGCGTGGCGCCGCCGATCTTGGGCGCAATGATCTTCACGCTGGCCTTTTGCGCCACCAGCGCCTTGTGGAAGGCGGCAACGTGCCGGGCGCTGGAGCCTTCGTCCACCAGGATGGCAACGCAGCGGCCCTGCAAGGTGGGTTTCATGCGATCGATGATGCGCGTGGCCGGGCTGGGCGGCAGCTTTTGCGGGGGCACGGCAGGCTTGGCGGCAGGCGGCAACTGGGGCAGGCCCAGGCCGTCTGCCACGCGCTTTGCCAGGTCGGCGTCAATCACCTGCAGGTGGCCGACGACGGCCAGGCGCACATGCGGCGTCTGTACCTTGGACAGCTCGAACACCAGGGCGCTGGCGATGTGGGCCTGCTCCTGCGCGCTCTGGCTTTGGTAGAACATGCGCGCCTGGCTGTAGTGGTCGGCAAAGCTCTCGGCGCGGATGCGGCCCTTGGCGCCCTCCTGCGCGGGCTGCGCAAAGTGCCGCAGGCCGCGGGCTGCCGAGGCGCGCGGGCTGTCGGCCTGCAGGCTGGAGGGCTCATAGGCCACGCGGCCCTTGGGCACCTCGGTCTGCATGTGGCCGTCGCGCTGGTGGTGGGCGAACGGGCATTTGGGCGCGTTGATGGGCAGCTGCGTGAAGTTGGGCCCGCCCAGGCGCGACAGCTGGGTGTCCAGGTACGAGAACAGGCGGCCCTGCAGCAGCGGGTCGTTGCTGAAATCGATGCCGGGCGGGATATTGGCCGGGCAGAAGGCCACCTGCTCGGTCTCGGCGAAGAAGTTGTCGGGCCAGCGGTCCAGCACGAAGCGGCCGATCTTGCGCAGCGGAATTTCCTCTTCGGGGATGAGCTTGGTGGGGTCCAGGTGGTCGTAGGGCAGGGCGTCTGCCTGCTCCTGCGAGAACAGCTGCACGCACAGCTCCCAGGCCGGGTAGTCGCCCGCCTCGATGGCCTCGAACAGGTCGCGGCGGTGGTAGTCGTTGTCTGCGGCCTGCAGCTTGAGGGCCTCGTCCCAGACCGTGGACTGGATGCCCAGCTCGGGCCGCCAGTGGAATTTCACGAAGGTGCTTTCACCCTGGGCATTGACCAGCCGGAAGCTGTGCACGCCAAAGCCCTCGATCATGCGCAGGCTGCGCGCGATGGTGCGGTCGCTCATGATCCACATGACCATGTGCATGGACTCGGGCATGAGGGAGATGAAGTCCCAGAACGTGTCGTGCGCCGTGGCGGCCTGCGGAAAGCCCCGGTCGGGTTCCATCTTCACGGCATGGACCAGGTCCGGAAACTTCATGGCGTCCTGGATGAAGAAGACCGGGATGTTGTTGCCCACCAGATCCCAGTTGCCCTCTTCGGTATAGAACTTGATGGCAAAGCCGCGCACATCGCGCGGGGTATCCACCGAGCCTGCTCCACCGGCCACGGTGGAGAAGCGCACAAAGATCGGCACTTGCTTGCCGGTTTCGGTCAGGACCTTGGCGGTGGTGTATTGCTCCAGCGAATCTGTCAGCTGGAAATAACCGTGGGCGCCTGTGCCGCGTGCATGGACGATTCGCTCTGGAATGCGCTCATGGTCGAAATGCGTGATTTTCTCGCGCAGGATGAAATCTTCCAGCAGCGTAGGGCCTTTTTCCCAGGCGGTGAGAGAGTTCTGATTATCAGGAACCGGAATGCCTTGCTGCGTGGTCAATCCGGGGTGTTGTCCGTCGGCCTGTTGCTGTAATTCTCCGCCATGGCCTGTGGGGGATTGCTTGGACGATTTCTTTTCACCAGGGGATTTCTTAGCCACGATTTACTCCTTGAAAGAAAGAGGATGGCCTGTTGTATGAGGCAATAATTATTGGAAGAGGCGATTGGCTGAACCAAAGGGCATCGTCAGCAAAGCTCTGGAGATAAAAAAAGGGCCCAGGGGGCCCTTTGCCAGTTCACGCTATCGGCAGCTTAACGCTGCTGATGGCTGCCCTGCTTTTGCTGTTCCCCTGGTTGGTTGCGCTGGGGATTGCTCTGTTGCTGCTGTTGGTTGGGATTGTTCGGGTTGTTGGGATTGCTTTGCTGCTGCTGCCCCGGATTGTTCTGTTGCTGCTGCTTGTTCTTGTCGTTTTGCTGGTTGCTGGCCGTGTTGCCTTGAGGGTTGTTGGTCTGTTGCGTCATTTCCGTACTCCTTAAGTAAACAGCGATGCCGTCATCACTGCAATTTCATTGTGCGACCGTGAAAATGGCGGGCTTGTAGGATATTTGGAAGATTACTTTTGGTAAAGCATTGGAATTTGCTATGGAGTAGCTTTGTTCCATTTTTTCGGTACAAATGGATGTATTTCTTATAATGAAATTGCTTTTGTAAAAAATGCAGCCAGGCCAAATATGGGGTTATTTGGCGGCGGGGCGTTTTGCAGGGGCCCTGGCCGGGGTTTTTGTGGATTTTGTCGATTTTCTGGACGCTGGCGTCTTTGCATTTTTTACCGTTGACGCGGTATTTTTTCCCTTGGCTGCGGTGGCGGATGGTCCGTCTGCGCCCTTGCCCAGGCTGTTCTTGAGCAGGGCCGTCAGGTCCAGCACCGCCGCGTTGGCCGGCGCGGCGGGTGTGGCCTCCTGTTTTTCCACGTTTTGGACATCGCCCGCATGCGCCTTGGCCTGCACGAGCTGGTGGATTTCCTCGCTGAAGGAGTTGCGGAACTGGTCGGCGTCCCAGGCCTGGCTCATGTCCTTGATGAGGGCCATGGCCATGGTCATCTCGGCGCTCTTGATGCCGGCGGCCTTGGCGTCCAGCGGCGGCAGGTCCAGCTGCTCGAAGGAGCGGATCTCGCCGCCCCAGCGAAGCAGGTTGAGCACCAGCGCCCGGCCGCAGGGGATCAGGATGGCCAGGTGCTGCTTGGTCTGGATGACCACCTTGGCCACACCCACCTTGTTGCTCTTGCGCAGGGCCTCGCGCAGCAGGGCGTAGACCTTCTCGCCACGGTGCAGGGGGGCGGTGTAGTAGGGGCGTTCCAGATAGATGAAGGGGATGTCCTGGGCATCGACAAAGGCCTCGATCTCGATGGTCTGCGTGGTCTTGGGAAAGGCGGCGGCAATCTCTTCAGCGCTCAGCACCACGTAGCGGCCCTCCTCGAATTCCACGCCCTTGACGATGTCGGCCGTGGCCACTTCCTTGCCCGTGACCTTGTTGATGCGCTTGTAGCCCACGGGCTGCATGTTGCGCTTGTCCAGCCAATCGAAGTCGATGTCCGAGCTGGCCGTGGCCGCGTACAGGCCGATGGGAATGTGCACCAGGCCAAAGCTGATGGCGCCCTTCCACATGCTGCGCGCGGAGGTGGACGGGCTGGATTTGGGGGAGGCGGCTTTCTTCATGGCGGTGCTTTCTTCGATTCCTGCAGGACGGTGCTCAGCGCTGCGACTCGAAGCCCAGCGCCTTCATGGCGCGGCCCAGGCCCACGGCGGCCGTGCCGTAATGCTCCCAGGGGGAGTTGCCCAGGCGCAGGCGCTGGTCTACCGAGCGAATGGTCCAGTGCGCGCCGCCCGTGAGCCTGTCCAGCTCGTTCCAGGCCACGGGCACGGAGATGCCCATGCCCGGCCGCGCCCGGGCCGTCCACGCGCAGGCCGTGGTGGCGCCGAAGCCGTTGCGCAGGTAGTCCACAAAAATCTTTCCCACGCGGTTGCGCGGCCCGCTTTTGGCCACGAAGCGCTGGGGCACGGCATGGGCCAGGTGCTGGACCACGGCCTGCGAGAAGGCCTTGACGGTGTCCCAGTCCAGCAGCCGCTTGATGGGCACGACCACGTGCAGGCCCTTGCCGCCGCTGGTCTTGAGGAAGGCCGGCAGCTCCAGCTCCTGCAGCAGCACATGCAGCAGGCTGGCGGCCTCCTGCACCTGCTGCCAGGGCACGCCTTCGCCCGGGTCCAGGTCGAAGGTCATGCGGTCAGGCCGGTCGATGCGGTCCTTGCGCGCGTTCCAGGTGTGCCATTCGATGGTGTTCATCTGCGCCGCCGCCACCAGGCCTTCGCGCCGGGACACCTCCATCAGCGGGGCATGGCCGGGGTCCAGTTGCGGCGACAGGGCGGCGATGCCCTGCAGCGGCGCCTGGTCGAGGTGCTTCTGGAAGAACAGCTCGCCCTCGATGCCGTCCGGCGCCCGCACCATGGCCACGGGCCGGGACTGGAGGTGGGTGATCATGAAGGGCGCCACCGTGGCGTAGTAGCGCGCCAGATCCATCTTGGTGATGCCGGTGGAGGGATCGATGACCCGCTCGGGATGGGTGATGGTCATCGAGGCGGGCAGTCGCGCCGCCCTGGCATTGCGGGTTTGCGTTCGTGCGGCGCCAGGCATGGCTGCAGCGCTGGCGGAAGATGCGGTCGATGGCACGTGCTGTGGCTCCTCTTTGACAATGCTGCGTGCAGGCTTGTCCGCACGCAGGCCCTGGAATACGGCATGGCGGACCTGGCCGTCCTCGGTCCACTGCGCGAACGAGACCTCGGCCAGCAGCGTGGGGCGCACCCAGTGCACCCCGCTGCCAAGGCCCCGGCTGTCCGCCAGCGGCGAGGTGCCGGTGGCAAGGCGCTCCAGTCGCTGGCGCAGATCGGCCAGGGTGCGCCTGTTGAACCCCGTGCCCACCTTGCCTGCCGCGCGCAGCTGGCCGTCCTCGCCATGCACGGCCAGGACCAGGGCGCCCAGGCCCGTGCGCGTGCGCTGGGGATCGGTGTAGCCGGCGATCACGAATTCCTGGCGCAGGCCGCACTTGAGCTTGATCCAGTCCGCGCTGCGCCGCGAGGCATAGGCGCTGCCGCGCCGCTTGCCGATCACGCCCTCCAGGCCCAGCTGGCAGGCGGCGGCCACCAGGTCGGCGGGCGGGGCGTCAAAGGCCTCGCTGAAGCGAAGGCGGTCCGAAGGCGCCTTGTGCAGCAGGGCCTGCAACTGCTGGCGTCGCTGCTCCACGGGCTGGGGCCGCAGGTCCTGGCCGTCCTGCCACAGCAGGTCGAACGCGAAGAACACCAGGTGATCGGTGCGCTCGCCGTCAAAGGCGTTTTGCAGGGCCTGGAAGTCAGGGCGGCTGTCGCTGTCCAGCATCAGCACCTCGCCATCCACCCAGCCCGATTGCAGGGGCAGTGCGGCAAAGGCGCGGGCCAGGGCGGGCATTTTGGTGGTCCAGTCCTTGCCGTTGCGTGTGAAAAGGCGAACGGTGCCGTCCTCGATGCGCGCCAGCAGCCGGTAGCCGTCGAACTTGCTCTCGAAGATCCATTGCCCGGCCTCTGCAGGTGCATGGTCCACCAAGGTTGCCAGCTGCGGGGCGATGCTCTGCGGCATGGACGCGGTGACGTGCGTAGCGACGGGCGTGGTGACGGGTGTGGTGACGGGCGCTGTGGCGGTGGGCAGGGGAAGGCCGGCCACGCTGTCGGGCATGTCCTCGACCACGTTGAATTCGCTGGCAGCACGTTCCAGGCCGTCGTGCTCCTTGATCAGCAGCCAGGCGGGCTTTTTGGCATCGTCCTTGCCGCGCATGCGCACCAGGGTCCAACGGCCCTGCAGCTTGTGGCCGCGCAGCGTGAACTTGAGCTTGCCCTTGCGATAGCCTTCGGCCGCATCGCCTTCGGGCAGCCAGGTGCCACGGTCCCAGATGATGACCTTGCCCGCGCCGTACTGTCCCGGTGGAATCTGGCCCTCGAAGCGGTTGTAGGCCATGGGGTGGTCTTCCACCTGGACGGCCATGCGCTTGTCGGCCGGGTCGTAGCTGGGGCCCTTGGGCACGGCCCAGCTTTTCATGCTGCCGTCCAGCTCCAGCCGAAAGTCGTAGTGCAGGTGGCTGGCCCAGTGCTTTTGAATGACGAATTGCAGGGCGCCCGCGCCGGGCTGCCCTGCAATCGTCTCACTGGAAGGTTCTGCCGAAGGTTCCGGTGTGCGCGTGAAGTCGCGCTTTTGCCGGTACAGCGCGAGCGAGGCCTGGGGTGTCGCCGCCTTGGCCGCCCCTTTGGTGGGGCGGGCCTGGCGGGATGCCTGGGACTTGCTGCGCGTGGCCGGCATGGCGGCATCCGTCAGTGGATGAGCGCAATCAGAATGATGATGGGAATGGGAACACCCAGGAGAAAAAGCAGTATGGATCGCATGGCAAGCCTCCGTTGAATGGATTGAATTGGATTGATTGGGTTTCAGTGCCGGGGATTATCAAAAGGCCTCGCGTTGACGACCACCCCAGGTGGCGCACAGGCTGCCCACAAAAGCGCCCAGCATCAAGGAAACAAACAGCCAGAGCATGGAATGGGCCGTGGCCTTGCGTGCCTCTTCGGCAGCCTGCTTGGCCTTTTGCTTGGCTTCTTCAGCTTTTTGCTCGGCCTGCTTTATCTGCATTTGCACGGAATCAAAGGTGCTACGCACTTTCTTTTGCGCATCTTCCACGGACATATCGGAGTTGCGCGCAATCAGCTGGGCCAGGTATTGCTCGTCGGCGGGAGACAACTGGCCGGTGCGCAGCGACTGGGCAAAGATCACGCCGGCCTCGCGGGTGGCGCTGGCCAGGTCGGCGGGGGTGGCATTGCTGGTGGAGGTAGCGGCGCCGGAGTTGCGGAACAGGCTGCCGGTCCAGTAGGCCAGGCCCTGGGGCGAGGCATCGGCGCCCGAGGCACCGGCCATGGCTGCGGCACCGCCAGCAGCCGCACCACCGGCGGCGCCGATCGCGCCGCCGACCACGCTGGAGGCGCTGGTGGCCACAGTCTGCGCGGCCTTGAAGGCGCCGGAGACGGCACCGCCTGCAGCGGCGCCCATCAGTGCCACCATGGCCAGCGTGGCCAGTGCCCAGGACAGAAAGCCGTGGGCCGTGTCGCGGAAGTAGACCTCGTCCGTGTGCACGCCTTGCCAGCGTGTGCGCAGCCGCCCGGCCAGATAGCCGCCCACGCCGGCCGAGGCCAGCTGGGTGAAGGCGATCCAGGCCACGGCCGTCAGGCCCAGGGCGCCGGCATCCAGGCCTTCACCGGACCATACCGACACCGACGACAGGCCCAGGCCCGTGCCCAGAATGAACAGCAGCAGCGACAGCGATGCCGCCGCCATGGCGCCGGCAAATATCGCGGCCCATGAAACGCCGCTGCGTGAGGTATCTACGGTGGCGACCGTGTTGACCACTGGCGCTTCAGCCAGGGGTGCGGATTCGGAATAGGCAATGGACATGGCCGACTTTCTTGGAGTTGAGTGCCCCATTCTTGCCAGTCGCAATAGACGCCGCTGTAGGAGGATTGGAAATGCAGGACTGGCAAACGCAGATGAAAAACGTCATCCTTTGCCAGATGACGATTTTCGAGCGAATGCGCAGGCCGGATATGGAAAATGCTGCCTGCAATCGGTAATTCTTGCAGAACATTTTCCAGGGAGGGTATTGGGATTATTCAGGTCAGTGCGGCGATGCCTTTTCCATTGCCGGATATTCATCGCCGCATTGAAGCTGCCATCCGAAAAATGCTCAGGGCTGGCGCACGTCGGCCACCACCTGCTCGCCAAAATCGGCACGCTGCAGCCAGCCCAGCACCTGGGCTGCCGCCTGCTCGGGCGTGGACAGCTTGCCGCCCTCCTTGAGCTGGGCGAAGTTGCCTGCATCGGGGAAGGCGGCGGTATCCGCGCTGCGCAGCTGCACCTGCATGTCGGTGTCGATGACGCCGGGCGCCAGCGAGCAGATGCGCGCGCCGTGGGGCTTGAGCGCCTCGTCCAGCGCCACGCTGCGGCTGAAGTGGTCCATGCCGGCCTTGGCCGCGCAGTAGGAGGCCTGCGAGGCAATGGCGCGCCGGCCCAGGCCCGAAGAAATGTTGAGCACCTTGCGGGGCACGGCTGTCCAGCCCTCGGTGGCGGCCAGGAAGGCGGCCGTCAGCAGCATGGGCGCCTCCAGCCCCACGCGCATGGCCTGGGCAATGTCGGCGGGCTGCAGCTGCGACAGCGGCGCAATCTGCGGAATCACGCCCGCGTTGTTGATCAGGGTGACGCTGGCGTAGCGCGTGGCGTCCAGGCCGGCCAGCCAGTCGCCCAGCCTGCGGGCCGCGGCCTCGGGCTCGCCCAGGTCCACGCTCCACTGCTGCAGCGGCGCGCCCGCCGTGGCGGCCGCCTGGGCCAGGTCTTCGCTGGTGGAGCGCGACAGCGTGACCAGTTCATGGCCGGCATCCAGCAGTTGCCGGGCCATGGCCTGGCCCATGCCGCGCGAGGCGCCGGTAAGAATCGTCAGGGAAAGAAGAGGCGATGCATTGTTCATGCGGGCGATGGTATCGCTTGTACCCGTGCTGCCGGCCCGGCCGCTGCCTGGGCGGCGACAGGGTCCGATGGCAGCAGCAGCTCGGCGCTGTGCGCCTGCCGGGTGCGCTCCAGCGCCTGCACGATGCGTTCGCAGGCACGCTCGGCCGCCTCGTGCAGGCTGGCGCCCTGCAGCCAGTGGCCGGTGAGCGCGGCACTGAACAGATCGCCCGTTCCCTTGGGCACCGCATCCACCCGCGCGTGGGTGATCACATGCACGTCATCGCGCGTGACCAGGGCCACGCGCATGCGCTGGGCAGGCTCGCCGTCCAGCTCGGGCGATGCGCTGGTCACGGCCACCCACTGCGTGCGGCCAGTCAGCAGGCTGCGCGCGGCCTGGACCACATCGTCCATGCCGCGCACAGGGCGCGCGGTCAGCCGCTCCAGCTCGAAATGGTTGGGTGTCAGCCCGTCGGCCAGCGGCAGCAGGTGGCGCTGGTAGGCCTCGACCATGGCGGGGTCCACATAGATGCCGCTGTCGTGGTCGCCGATCACCGGGTCCACCACCACACGCAGGCCGGGCCGCTGCGCCAGCAGGCCGGCAACCCAGTCCGCCAGCAGCGTGGCCTGGGCCGGCCCGCCCAGGTAGCCGGCCAGCACGGCCTGCAACTGCCGCAACCCGCCGCGCGCGCCCAGGTCCTGCAGATAGCCCGCAAACCACTCGGCGGCAATTGCTCCGCCGTGGATGCTGGGATAGTGCGGCGTGTTGCTGAACACCACCGTGGGCACGGCCGCCGCCGCCAGCCCCAGCGCCTGCAGCGTGGGCATGGCCACGTTGTTGCCAACGCGGCCGTAGACGACCTGGGACTGCACGGACACCACGTCGATGGCCAGGGGTTGCAGCATGTCTTGGGGGGCGCAGGCGTTCATGGGCGTGGGGGAGCAATGAGAGGCAGGGACGTGTTTTATAACGCCTGCGCCCAGGCCGCAGACCCCACAATCGGCCGCGCATGACCAGACCACTGTGCGATCTGCGCGTGAAAAGAAAAAGGCCCGCCAAAGGGCGGGCCCGTGGAGCGCCAGGCGCCTGTGCGTTGTCAGGCGCCCAGGTAGGCGCGGCGCACGGCGTCGTTGGTCAGCAGGTTGGCGCCGGTGTCTTCCAGCACCACCTTGCCGGTTTCCAGCACATAGCCGCGGTCGGCGATCTGCAGGGCGCGGTTGGCGTTCTGCTCGACCAGGAAGACCGTGACGCCGGCCGTGCGGATGGTCTGGATGATCTCGAAGATCTGCGCAATGATCAGCGGCGCCAGGCCCAGCGTGGGCTCGTCCAGCAGCAGCAGGCGGGGCTTGCTCATCAGCGCGCGGCCGATGGCCAGCATCTGCTGCTCGCCGCCCGACATGGTGCCGGCGCGCTGGTGGGCGCGCTCACGCAGGCGCGGGAAGAGGCCGAACACATGTTCGATACCGGCCTCGATCTGCGGCTTGTCCAGGAAGAATCCGCCCATCTTCAGGTTGTCCGTGACCGTGAGGTCCGAGAAGATGCGCCGTCCCTCGGGCGAGACCGCGATGCCCTTGCGCATGATGTGGTGCGAGGGCAGCTGGGTGATGTCCTCGCCCTCGAACGAGATGCGGCCCGAGCTGGCGCGCGGGTTGCCGCACACCGTCATCAGCAGCGAGGTCTTGCCGGCGCCGTTGGAGCCGATCAGCGAGACGATTTCGCCCTGGTTGACGTGCAGGCTCACGCTGTCGACCGCGCAGATGGCACCGTAGTGGGTGGAGATGTTCTCCAGTTGCAGCATGGCAGGCATCAGGCTTCTCCCAGGTAGGCCTTGATGACCCGTTCATCGTTGCGGATGGCGTCCGGCAGGCCCATGGCGATGGGTTTGCCGTACTCCATGACGAGGATGCGCTCGGACACGCCCATGACCAGGCCCATGTCGTGCTCGATCAGCAGCACGGCAATGCCGTACTGGCGGCGCAGCTGGTCGATCAGGCCCTGCAGGTCCTTCTTCTCCTGCGGGTTCAGGCCGGCAGCGGGTTCGTCGAGCATGAGCACGCGCGGCTTGGTGATCATGCAGCGCGCGATCTCCAGGCGGCGCTGGTGGCCGTAGGCCAGGTTGCCGGCCTCGCGGTTGACGAACTCGCGCAGGCCCATGACGTCCAGCCAGTGCAGGGCGCTCTCGATCTTTTCCTCTTCGCTGCGGCGGTAGCTTGCCGTGTTGAACAGGCCCGACAGCAGGTTGACGCCCGAGCTGCGGTGCTGTGCCACCAGCAGGTTTTCCAGCACCGTCATGGACTTGAACAGCCGCACGTTCTGGAAGGTGCGCACCACGCCGTGGTTGGCCACGTGGTGGCTGCTGCGGCCCTCGATGGCGCTGCCGTCCAGCGTGACGGAGCCGCTGCTGGGCTGGTAGAAACCGCTGATGCAGTTGAACACCGTGGTCTTGCCGGCGCCGTTGGGGCCGATGATGGCAAACACTTCTTGCGGGCGCACGTTGAAGCCCACATGGTCCACGGCCAGCAGGCCGCCGAAGCGCATGCACAGGTCTTTGACTTCTAGCAAATACTCGCTCATTGCCGGCCCTTGCTGCTTTCTGTTGTCCCAAAAATCATGGTGTCGGCATGCCTCATGAGCGCACCTCCACATGGTGGCGGCGCATGGGCAGCAGGCCCTGCGGGCGCCAGATCATCATCAGCACCATCACCAGGCCGAAGATCAGCATGCGGTACTCGGAGAACTCGCGCGCCAGCTCGGGCAGCACCGTCAGCAAGATGGCCGCGATGATCACGCCCAGCTGCGAGCCCATGCCGCCCAGCACCACGATGGACAGGATCAGCGCCGATTCGATGAAGGTGAACGATTCGGGGTTGACGATGCCTTGGCGCGCCGCGAAGAAGGCGCCGCCCAGGCCGGCGAACATGGCGCCCAGCGTGAAGGCGGACAGCTTGATCTTCATGGGGTTCAGGCCCAGGGAGCGGCAGGCGATCTCGTCCTCGCGCAGCGCCTCCCAGGCACGGCCTATGGGCATGCGCACCAGGCGGTTGGAGATGCACAGCGTGATCACGGCCAGCAGCAGCGCCATCAGGTACAGGAAGATCACCATGTGCAGCGAGCTGAACTCCAGCCCCAGGAACTGGTGGAAGGTCGTGCCGCCCTCGGTGGAGGGGTTGCGCGTCATCTCCAGGCCCAGCACCGTGGGCTTGGGGATGCTGGAGATGCCGTCCGGCCCGCCCGTGATGCTGGTCAGGTTGACCAGCATCAGGCGGATGATTTCGCCGAAGCCCAGTGTCACGATGGCCAGGTAGTCACCGCGCAGCCGCAGCACCGGAAAGCCGAGCACGAAGCCGAACATCGCGGCAGCGGCGCCAGCCAGCGGCAGCGCTTCCCAGAAGGACCAGCCGGCCCAGTGGAACAGCAGCGCATAGGTGTAGGCGCCCACGGCGTAGAAGCCCACGAAGCCCAGGTCCAGCAGGCCGGCAAAGCCCACGACGATGTTCAGGCCCAGGCCCAGCATCACGTAGATCATGGCCAGCGTGGCGATGTCCACCGCGTTGCGGCCCGCGAAGAAGGGCCAGGACACGGCGATCAGCAGGGCGGCCAGGATCAGGCCGTTGCGGTGGCTGGGGCGTGCGTGCGGCAGCGAGGGCAGCGAGACCTTGGGCATCTTCGCCGCGATCAGCGGGCGCAGCAGCTGCACCAGGAAGACCAGGGCGCAGGCCCAGGCCACCACCGTCCAGTCGGGGTTGATGATGGTGCGGGTGCCGGCGCGCTCCAGGTGCAGGCCGAAGATGGGCGTGACGACCACGGCCGTCATCACCGTGGCGATCAGGGCGTCGCGCAGGTTCAAGGTGGGTTTGGCTTTCATCAGACCTTCTCCACTTCAGGCTTGCCCAGCAGGCCCGTGGGGCGGAACAGCAGGATCAGCACCAGCAGGCCGAAGGCCACGATGTCCTTGTACTCGGACGAGATGTAGGCTGCCGCAAAGGTCTCGGCCACGCCCAGCAGCACGCCGCCCAGCATGGCGCCGGGGATGGAGCCGATGCCGCCCAGCACCGCCGCCGTGAAGGCCTTGATGCCGGCCAGAAAGCCGATGAACGGGTTGAGCTTGCCCACGGCCAGCGCGATCAGCACGCCGCCCACGGCCGCCAGCATGGCGCCGAGCACGAAGGTGAACGAGATCACGCGGTTGGTGTCGATGCCCAGCAGGCTGGCCATGTGCATGTCCTGGGCGCAGGCGCGCGAGGCGCGGCCCATGCGGGAATGGCGGATGTACAGCGTCAGCAGCACCATGAGCACGATGGCGACCACGATGATCAGGATGCGCGAGTAGGGCACATAGATCTCGAAGCCACCTTCGGCGCCGAAGCGCAGCGCGCCCGGCAGCAGCGAGGGCACGGCCATGTCGCGCGCGCCCTGGCCCAGGGCCACCCAGTTCTGCAGGAAGATGGACATGCCGATGGCCGAGATCAGGGCCACCAGGCGCGGGCTGCGGCGCAGCGGCTTGTAGGCCACCTGTTCCACCACCAGGCCGTAGACGCCGGTGACGAAGACCGACACCACCAGCATCAGGCCGATGATGGCCCACACGGGCAGGCCGCTTGTCGTGCCGATGGCCGACAGCGTGACCAGGCCGATGTAGGCGCCGATCATGTAGATGTCGCCGTGGGCGAAGTTGATCATCCCGATGATGCCGTAGACCATTGTGTAGCCGATGGCGATCAGGGCATAGATGGCGCCCAGGGACAGTCCGTTGAACAGCTGCTGTATCAGCTGAGGTAAGAGTTCTGACATGGTGTAATGCCGCCCCAAAACAGGAAAAGGCCTAAAAGGCCAGGATGCAGACAACCGGGACACGCGTGAGCGTGCCCCGGCCAGTCAAC
Organism: Delftia sp. RIT313; assembly: GCF_000632165.1. Taxonomy (NCBI): domain Bacteria; kingdom Pseudomonadati; phylum Pseudomonadota; class Betaproteobacteria; order Burkholderiales; family Comamonadaceae; genus Delftia; species Delftia sp. RIT313. The sequence continues at coordinate 13,569 of NZ_JFYT01000080.1, forward strand.
GAGGGGGATTACTTGGCAGCGACCGACTTGCTGCCGTCCTTGTGCCATTCGAACACCTGGAAGTCGAAGGACTTCAGGTCGCCCTGCTTGTTCCAGCCCACCGAGCCCAGAACGGTCTCGAAGTTGGACTTGTGCAGGTGGTCAGCCACCTTGGCGGGGCTGTCGCCCACGGCCTTGATGCTGTCCAGCAGCACTTGCGTGGCGGCAAATGCGGTCAGCTGGAAGGCGCCCGAGGGATTGCGCTTCTTGTCCTTGAAGGCCTTGACCACGGCGGCGTTCTTGGGGTTGGCCGAGAAGTCTGCAGGCAGGGTCACCAGCATGCCTTCGACGGCGTTGCCGGCGATGGCGTTGACTTCGGGGTTGCCCACGCCTTCGGGGCCCATCATGCGGACCTTCAGGCCCTGCTCGGAAGCCTGGCGCAGCAGCAGGCCCATTTCAGGGTGGTAGCCGCCGTAGTAGACGAAGTCCACACCGGCGCTCTTGAGCTTGGTGATGACGGCGGAGTAGTCGCTGTCGCCGGCGTTGATGCCTTCGAACAGGGCCACTTCCACGCCGGCCTTCTTCAGGTCGTCGCGCACGGAGGAGGCAATGCCCTGGCCATACGACTGCTTGTCGTGCAGCACGGCAACCTTCTTGGGCTTGGCCTTGTCCAGGATGAACTTGGCGGCGGCAGGGCCCTGCTGGTCATCGCGGCCGATGGTGCGGAAGATGAAGTGGTAGTTCTTGCCGTCGGTCAGGGCCGGGGAGGTGGCCGAGGGGGTCACGACGACCACGCCTTCGTTGTTGTAGATCGGGGCGGCGGCAATCGATGCGCCCGAGCAGACGGGGCCGATCACGTAGCCGATCTTGGCGTTGACCACGCGGTTGGCGGCCACGGGGCCTTGCTTGGGTTCGCAGGCGTCATCGACGGACACCAGCTCGATCTTCTTGCCATTGACGCCGCCAGCCGCATTGGCCATTTCCACGGCGGTGTTCACGCCTTCCTTGACCATGTCGCCGTACTGCGTCAGCGGGCCGGTGGTGGGAACCACCATGGCGATCTTGATTTGCGCATGCGCTGTGGAGAACAAGGCGGCACCAGCCAAACCCAGGGCGGCGACGACGGTGTGCATGCGGAACGGAATGCTCATGAGTACTTCCTTCAACTTTGGGTAAAGCGTTCTGAAAAACGCGGTGGCTCCTGTAGGGGCGATCCGCGCAAAGAAGCACAGATTAATCTCCTGGTTACCAATGGCAACAGGGTATCCCGGGGCTGGCGCGCATGCAGGCTTTTCGCTAAGGGCTGGATGCCATCGCAGGCCGCTTGTCAACGCCGGTTTTGGGCGACGAAAACGCCTGATGCCGACGGTGCACCCAGACGGTGCTGCATGAAACCAATATGACCGACTGCAAGAAGGGGAAACACGTACACGGAATGTTGCATTGCAGCAACGCGCCAGGGGGCGCCGGTTTGCGTGTTTCTGCGGTGGATCAAAACGGCACGGCGGATTCGAAACGCAGCGTTTGGCCCGACAGGGGATGGGCCAGCTCCAGCTGGTGCGCATGCAGCAGCAGGCGCGGCGACAGGGCCTGCACGGCTGCATCGGCATAGAGCGCATCGCCCAGGATGGGATGGCCCAGCGCCGCCATGTGCACGCGCAACTGGTGGGTGCGGCCTGTCACGGGCTGCAGCTGCACCCGCGTGGTGGGTGTGCCCTGGCCTTCGGTGGCTGCGGGCATGGCGCGCCACAGGGTCTGGCTGGGCTTGCCCTGCAGGGCGTCGATGATGCGCAAGGGGCGCCGCTCCCAGTCGGCGGCTATCGGCAGGTCGATGCTTTGCCAGGCGTCGGCCTGCTGGGCGTCCGGGCGGCCGGCGACCACGGCCACATAGCGCTTGTGCACGCGACGCTGCGCAAAGGCTTCGCTCAGGAGGCGCTGGCTGGCCAGGCTGCGCGCCATGACCACCAGGCCCGAGGTGGCCTGGTCCAGCCGGTGCACGACCAGCGCATCGGGCCAGCGCTGCAAGGCGCGGCCGCTCAGGCAGTCCTGCTTGTCGGGGCCGCGCCCGGGCACGCACAGCAGGCCGGAGGGCTTGTCCAGCACCAGCAGCTCGGCGTCCTCGTACAGGCAGGAGACACCTGCATCGGTATCTGCATCGGCATCGGCAGCAGTACCAGCACCGCTGCACTCCTGCGGCGTTTCAGTGTTCAAGCCGCTCACCGTTCATTCAGGAGCCTGTGCACGGTGGCGCACAGCTCCTCCACGTCATTGGGCTTGTGCACCAGCGCCCGGGCGCCAGCGGCCATGGCGGCCTGCTCGATCTCGGCGGTGATGTAGCCCGAGGCCAGGGCAATGGGCAGCAGGGGCTGGATGGACAGCGCCTCGTACACCAGGTCGATGCCGCTGTAGCCGGGCATGTTGTAGTCGGTGACCAGCAGGTCGTAGTCCTGCGGGGCGGCGCGCAGCGCCTCGGTGGCCTCGTGCGGATCGGTGAAGCCGCTGACCTGGTAGCCGCGACGGCGCAGCAGGCGCTGCACGAGGAAGACCAGGGCCTGGTCGTCGTCCACGTACATCACATGCTGCTGTGCGGCCTGCGGGTCGGGCAGCAGGGCGAACTGCGGGCCGGTCGGGGTTTCTGCGGCTGCCAGCGGCTCGGGCAGGCTGGGCGGCGTTTCGGCCACGGGCGCCTGGGCAGGTGCGTACTCGGCGGGCGCCAGGGCGTCGGCCGGGGGAAAGTACAGCGTGAAGCGGCTGCCTTGTCCTGGAATGCTGTACACGTCCACAGCGCCGCCGTGGTTGCGCATGACGCCGTGCACGACGGGCAGGCCCAGGCCCGTTCCCTGGCCCACGGGCTTGGTGGTGAAGAAGGGCTCGAAGATGCGCTGCAGCGTGCGCGCATCCATGCCGGGGCCGTTGTCCTGCACCGACAGCGCCACGTAGCTGACGGGCGGCAGGCCCAGGCGCTCGCACAGGCGCTGGTCGGGGCGCACCAGGTCGGCGTCCATCTGGATCAGGCCGCGCCGCTCACCCAGGGCGTGCATGGCGTTGGTGCACAGGTTGAACAGGGCCTGCTCCACCTGCATGGCGTCGGCCAGCATGGGGGGCAGCTGCGGCGGCACATGCACCTGCAGCTCCACGGCGGGCGGCAGGGTCACGCGCAGCAGCCGCGCCGTGTCGCCCATGACTTCGCGCGCCTGCACGGGCTTGCGCTGGGGCGGCTCGTTGCGGCTGAAGGTCAGGATCTGGCGCACCAGGTCGCGCGCGCGGCGGCCGGCCTTTTCGATCTCCTGCAGGCTTTCGATGGCTGCGGCATTGCCGCCGCAGTCGGCCTTGGCCAGCTCCACGTTGCCCAGGATGGCGCCCACGATGTTGTTGAAGTCGTGCGCAATGCCGCCGGCCATGGTGCCCAGGGCCTGCATCTTGTGCGATTCGCGCAGCTGGTCTTCCAGTTCGTTGCGCTGGGCCTCGGCCTTCTTGCGGCTGGTGAGGTCGCGCGCGAACACGGTGGTGGTCTCGCCGCCGCTGTGGTGCTCGAAGGAGACACTGACCTCGACCGGAATCTCGCGGCCGCTGGCCGTGCGCGCCGTCATCTCGCCCAGCACGGCCTGCGTGGTCAGCGGTGCAAAGGACAGGGCCTGTGCCGCATCGGGCAGGAAACGCTCCAGCGGACTGCCCAGCGCGTCGTGCGGCGGGCACAGGAACAGGGCGGCGGCCGTGGGATTGAAGACGGTGATGCGCTGGTCCGAGTCCAGGCAGATGATGGCGTCCAGCGCCGAGTTGATGACCGATTCCAGCCGCCGCTCGCTCAGGAACAGCTGGTGGTTGCGCTGCTGCAGCGCCAGGCGCTCGGCCAGCAGCGGGCCCTGGTCCACCACGGCGCACAGGTACTGGGCAATGGGCGGGCCGCTTTGCTGGGGGATGGCGATGCAGGCCACGTGCAGGTCGGCGCGCAGCTGGTGCTGCTCGGTGATCTCGAAGCAGACCTCGTGGGCCTCGGTGCGGCCCAGCTCGCGTGCGGCGGAGAAGGTCTCGCGCACGCGCTCGGCGTCGTCCGGGTGCACGAAGGGCGCGAAGTTCACCAGCAGCCGGTCATGCTCGGAGGGCTGGAAGGCGCTGTGCGCCATGGCGTTGGCCTGCACCACCATGTCGTGCTCGTCCACCACCAGCAGGGGCAGGGGAATGCTGGCGAACAGGGCCTCGAAGCGCTCGGAGGCGCTTTCGGCCACGGCCTGGCTGTAGTCCAGCACGCGGTTCTGGATTTCCAGTTCGCGCTGGTAGTTGCGCAGCTCGGCCACCAGGGCCTGCAGCGGGTCGTCTTCGGGCTGGAAGAGGGGGAAGCGTTCGACGGGGGGCAGGTCGGCGCCGGGCGCCAGCAGCGCATGCAGGGGCAGGTGCTCGTCGTCGCGAGGCGGATCGGAATGGTCTGGGCTGCTCATCGCGGGCTGGCGCTGTGGAAAGCGGCACATGCCGCACAAATCCTGGTGGCCCGCGCCCGGCGTCCGGCAGATTACCGGAGCCCGGCGCGGGCAGGGCCGCAGTGTACGCGCGCCAGGCGGGGCGCCACAAGCGCCCCTTTCGGTGGCAGGTGCTTCAGCTCAGGTAAGCGTCCACGGGGATGCAGCTGCAGTACAGGTTGCGGTCGCCGTAGACGTTGTCCACGCGGCCCACCGGGCACCAGTACTTGGACTGGCGCAGGGCGGCCACCGGGTAGGCAGCGGCCTCGCGGCTGTAGGGGTGGGCCCATTCCGAGGCCAGCAGCGTCTCGGCCGTGTGCGGCGCGTTCTTGAGCGGGTTGTCGTCCTGGGGCAGGCGGCCCTGCTCGATGGCGCGGATTTCCTCGCGGATGGCGATCATCGCGTCCACGAAGCGGTCCAGCTCGTACAGGCTTTCGCTTTCGGTGGGCTCCACCATCAGCGTGTTGGGCACGGGGAAGGACAGCGTGGGCGCGTGAAAACCGTAGTCGATCAGGCGCTTGGCCACGTCCTCGGCCATGACGCCCGTGCTTTCCTTGAACTGGCGCAGGTCCAGGATGCACTCGTGCGCCACATGGCCGTGCTCGCCCGCGTACAGCGTGGGGTAGTGGTCGCGCAGCCGGGCGCTGATGTAGTTGGCGCTGAGGATGGCGGTCTCGGTGGCCAGGGTCAGGCCCTGGGCACCCATCATGCGGATGTACATCCAGCTGATGGGCAGCACGGCCGCATTGCCCAGCGGCGCGGCACTGATCGCACCCGTGCCGCCCGCAAGGCCCGCCGTGGCATGGCCGGGCAGGAAGGGGACGAGGTCCTCGACCACGCAGACGGGGCCCACGCCCGGGCCGCCGCCGCCGTGCGGAATGCAGAAGGTCTTGTGCAGGTTCAGGTGGCTGACATCGCCGCCGAAGCTGCCCGGCGCGGCCAGGCCCACCAGGGCGTTCATGTTGGCGCCGTCCACGTAGACGCGCCCGCCGTGGTCATGCACCAGCTTGCACAGCTCCTTGACCTGGGTCTCGAACACGCCGTGCGTGCTGGGGTAGGTGATCATGATGCAGGCCAGGTTGGCACTGTGCTGTTCGCACTTGGCCGCCAGGTCAGCCATGTCGACGTTGCCGTTGGCATCGCAGGCGGTGACCACCACCTGCATGCCCACCATCTGCGCGCTGGCGGGGTTGGTGCCGTGGGCGCTGCTGGGAATCAGGCAGACGTTGCGGTGCGACTGGCCCCGGCTCGCATGCCAGCCCTTGATGGCCAGCAGGCCCGCGTACTCGCCCTGGCTGCCGGCATTGGGCTGCAGGCTGATGCCGGCGTAGCCCGTGGCCTGGCACAGCCAGTCGCGCAGCTGCTTGTCCAGTTCCGCATAGCCCTGCTGCTGGTCGGCCGGGGCAAAGGGGTGCACCTGGGCGAACTCGGGCCAGGTGATGGGAATCATCTCGCTGGTGGCGTTGAGCTTCATGGTGCAGGAGCCCAGCGGAATCATGCTGCGGTCCAGCGCCAGGTCCTTGTCCGACAGCTGGCGGATGTAGCGCAGCATGGCGGTCTCGGAGCGGTGGGTGTTGAACACCGGGTGCGTGAGGAAATCGCTGCTGCGGCGCAGGCTGTCAGGGATCAGCGGCTCCACGCCCTTTTCGAAGGCGGCGAAGCTGGGCAGGGCCTGGCCGTCCCGGGCGAAGATCTTCCACAGCAGCTCGACATCGGCGCGCGTGGTGGTCTCGTCCAGCGAGATGCACAGGTATTCCTTGAAATACACGCGCAGGTTGGCGCCCATGGACACCGCACGCTCCACGATGGCCTGGGTGGCCGCACCCGTGTGCAGGCTCAGCGTGTCGAAGCTGGGCACCTCGCGCAGCGGCGCGCCCAGCTCGGCCAGGCCGCGCGCCAGGATGGCCGTGTACGAGGCCACGCGGCGGGCGATGCGCTCCAGGCCCTCGGGGCCGTGGTAGACGGCGTACATGCTGGCCACGACGGCGGGCAGCACCTGGGCCGTGCAGATGTTGGAGGTGGCCTTTTCGCGGCGGATGTGCTGCTCGCGCGTCTGCAGTGCCAGGCGATAGGCGGGCTTGCCGTGCACGTCCACGCTCACGCCGACCAGGCGGCCGGGCAGGGAGCGCTTGAACTCGTCGCGGCAGGCCATGAAGGCGGCATGCGGGCCACCCGCGCCCATGGGCATGCCAAAGCGCTGGGTGGTGCCCACCACGATGTCGGCACCCCATTCGCCGGGCGGCGTGATCAGGGTCAGCGCCAGCAGGTCGGTGGCCACGATGAAGGCGGCCTGCTTGCCATGGGCCTTGTCCACGTCGGCGCGCAGATCGTCAATGCGGCCGCTGGTGGCGGGGTACTGGGCCAGCACGGCGAAGTAGTCGCCCTCCATCAGCTGGTTCCATTCCTCCAGCGAGTTGGCCAGCAGCACCTCGATGCCCAGCGGCGCGGCGCGCGTCTGGATGACCTCGATGGTCTGGGGGTGGGCATCGCCGGCCACCACGAAACGGTTGCTCTTGCTTTTGACGGAGCGCTTGGCCAGCGTCATGGCCTCGGCGGCCGCCGTGGCCTCGTCCAGCATGGAGGCGTTGGCAATCGGCATGGCCGTCAGGTCGCAGACCATGGTCTGGAAGTTGACCAGGGCCTCCATGCGGCCTTGCGAGATCTCGGCCTGGTAGGGCGTGTAGGCCGTGTACCAGGCCGGGTTCTCCAGAATGTTGCGCAGGATCACGCCGGGCGTGTGCGTGGCGTAGTAGCCCTGTCCGATGAAGCTTTTGAGCAGTTGGTTGCGGCTTGCCAGCGCCTTGAGTTCGGCCAGCGCCTGGGCCTCGGTGGCCGCTGGCGGCAGCGCCATGGGCTGGTGGCGCCGGATGGAGGGCGGGACGATGGCGTCGATCAGCGCATCGCGCGATGCCGCGCCAATGGCGCTGAGCATGTGGGCCTCGTTTTCGGGCGCAATGCCGATATGGCGGGCCACGAATTCGGTGGCGTTCTCGAGGGCGGCAAGGGGCTGGGTGGAGGACATCAGCATGGAGGGACCTGTCTCAAAAGCTGAAAAGCGCCAGGGCGGGCCCTGGCGCCCGTCCTGGCCGGAAAGTGGCGTCAGTTGCTCTGTGCGAAGGCCGTGTAGGCGGCTTCGTCGAGCAGCGCGGCCAGCTGGCCTGCGTCGCTGAGCTTGACCTTGAAGAACCAGCCTTCGCCCAGCGGGTCGCTGTTGGCCAGGGAGGGGTCGTCGCGCAGGGCTTCGTTGACTTCGACGATCTCGCCGCTGACGGGCATGTAGACATCGGCGGCGGCCTTGACGGACTCGACCACGCCGGCCACATCGCCCTGGTTGAAGCTGGTGCCCACGGCGGGCAGATCGACGAACACCACGTCGCCCAGCGCATCCTGCGCGTGGAGGGTGATGCCGACGATGGCCGCGTCAGGGTTGGCGGCGTTGATCCACTCGTGGTCCTTGGAATACTGGATGCTCATGGCTTGCTCCGATAGAAACTGAAAAAACCTGTGAAAGGCGGTTTGAGAAAGGTCAGTGCGCACTGTAGCGGCATGCGATGGCAGGAAAAACGAATCCGCCGAACTCGATCCACGCCAAGCGCGCAGGCTGTCCTCAACCGCGGTGATAGCGGGGCGCCACGAAGGGCGTGGCCTGCACCTGCATGGGCACGGCCTTGCCGCGCACCATGGCCTGCAGCGTGGTGCCTATGGCGGCGCTGCCCGGCTCCACATAGGCCAGTGCCACGGGCTGGTTCAGCGTGGGCGACAGCAGGCCGCTGGTGACCTGGCCGACCTTGCGGCCGCTGGCATCCAGCAGTTCCGTGCCTTCGCGCACGGGCACGCGCTCCAGGGCCACCAGGCCCACGCGCTTGCGCGTGAGCAGCTCGGGCGCCTGCAGCTGGGCCAGCACGGTGGCCGCGCCGGGAAAGCCGCCTTCGCGCTCGCCACCAATGCGGCGGACCTTCTGCACGGCCCAGTTCAGGGCGGCCTCGGTCGGGGTGGTGGTCGTGTCCAGATCGTTGCCGTACAGGCACAGGCCGGCTTCCAGGCGCAGCGAATTGCGCGCGCCCAGGCCCACGGGCCTGACTTCGGGCTGGGCCAGCAGGGCACGGGCAAAGGCCTCGGCGTGGCTGGCGGGCAAGGAGATCTCGAAGCCGTCCTCGCCGGTATAGCCGCTGCGCGTGATGTACAGCTCGGCGCCTTCCCAGTCGAAGTGGCCGCCCGTCATGAACACCAGCCCGGCCGTGTCGGGCAGCAGGCGCTCCATGGCGGCGGCTGCCTGCGGGCCCTGCAGCGCCAGCAGGCCCCGGTCGAACTGGGGCTCGATTTCGCAGCGCTGGCCGATGCGGGCCTCTATGTGCGCCAGGTCTTCGTGCTTGCAGGCGCCGTTGACGATCAGGAACAGGTCGTCCTCGCGGCGCACGAACATCAGGTCGTCCAGAATGCCGCCCGCCTCATTGAGCAGCAGGCCGTAGCGCTGGCGGTGTTCGCCCAGGCCCAGCACGTCCATGGGCAGCAGCGATTCCAGCGCCGCGCCGGCATCCGGGCCGCGCAGGCTGATCTGGCCCATGTGCGAGACATCGAACAGGCCTGCCGCCTCGCGCGTGTGCAGATGCTCGGCCATCAGCCCCTGCGGGTATTGCACGGGCATGGAGTAGCCGGCAAACGGCACCATGCGCGCGCCCAGTTCCTGGTGCAGGTCGAACAGCGGGGTCTTGAGCAGATCGGTGGTGGAGGCGGCGGTCAAGGAGGGACTCTCTTTTCGGCAAGGGGCAAGGCACAACGCCATCCCGGAATCCCGGGATGTCCTGCCCTGCTGTCCGCTTTACCTGAGAGATTCACCCGCACCTTCCATGCGTGGGGCTTGCTCCTTCGGTGGATGGGGCACACCGCCGTGCCCTGCATCTCTCTCCAGCTAGGAACGCCTGCGGCCGTGGCGGCAGGCGGTGCCAGTCCTTTTGCCTGAGCGTTCGGGACGAACCCTGCGCCTTCGGCGGTGCCGCTGCCTGTGACCATTGCGGCCGGGCGGGCACTCTCTCCTGACCGGCGCATTCTAGCTGCGGCCAGCGCCCGCGCGGCTTCGGGATTTCCGCGGGCCGACTGCAGCTCCATGCGCTTGCCTGCATGGATGCATTTGCAAATTGCATAACTGTCTAAAAAATCTCCTACATTGAGATGCATCGATATATTAAATCTCGTGAGCGAGAAGGAAGAAGCGCACATGCAGCAGACGCTGGGAGACACATTGGCCTGGCCGGCACGTTACCTGCCGAACAAGGAAGCCCTGGTGGCTTGGGAGGGCGGCGAGCGCCGCGCCTGGACCTACGCCCAGCTCGATGCCGAAGTCAACCGCCACGCCCACGGCCTGGCCGAGCTGGGCATAGGCCATGGCGACGTGGTCGCGGCCTTTCTCTACAACACGCCGGCCTTTGTCTTCACCATGCTGGCGGCCGCGCGCCTGGGCGCCATCTTCAACCCCATCAACTACCGGCTGGCGGCGCAGGAGCTGGCCTTCATCCTCAAGGACGGTGCTGCGCGCGCCCTGGTGTTCGAGCACGAGGGCGGCGAGGTGGCCGCACGCGCCCAGGCCCTGCTCAAGGCCGAAGGCGGCGGCACTGGCGCAGGCATCGAGCACTGGATCTTTGCCGACGATGCCCCGGCAGACCCGCTGCCGGTCTGGGCCACGCAGCGCCTGTCCGCCCTGGCCAGGGGCCGCAGCAGCGCGCCGCCCCAGGCCCATGTGCGCGAGAGCGACCCCTGCATCCTCATGTACACCAGCGGCACCACGGGCCGGCCCAAGGGCGTGCTGCATACGCACCGCAGCAAGCTGGCGCACAACGCCCTCATGCACCAGACCATGCAGTTCACGCGCGACGACGTGGGCCTGGCCATGGCGCCGCTCAACCACACGGCCGAGCTGCACACCAGCTTTTTGCCGCGCCTGCAGGCCGGGGCCACCCAGGTGCTGCTGCGCCGCTTTGACGTGACCGAGGCCTGGCGCCTGATCCGCGAAGAGCGCGTGAGCTTCTTCTTCGCGGCGCCCACCATGGTCACCATGCTGCTGGCCGACCCCATTGCCTCGCCCGAACAGGCGCCCGCGCTGCGGCTGGTGGAGTACGGCGGCGCCTCCATGGCGCCGCACCTGATCCGCGAATGGACACGCAAGGTCGGCAGCGACTTGGTCCAGGTCTACGGCACCACCGAGATGGGGCCCTGCATGTCCATCCTCCTGCCGCGCGAGCAACTCTCGCACGCGGGCTCGGCCGGGCTGCCCTCCATGGGCCATGACCTCATCGTGGCCCGCCTGCGCGAAGACAACGCCCCCACCGATCCGGCCGAGGCCTGCCTGCCCGGCGAGGTGGGCGAGATCCTCGTGCGCGGCCCCTGCATGATGGCCGGCTACCTCAACCGCCCCGACGCCAACACCCGCGCCCTGGCGCACGGCTGGTACCACACGGGCGACCTGGGCCACATCGACGACGACGGCTACCTCTGGATCCGCGACCGCATCGACTACATGATCAATTCGGGTGCCGAGAACGTCTATCCGCGCGAAGTGGAAGACGCGCTGGTCGAGCATGCCGATGTGCTCGAAGTTGCCGTCATCGGCGAGGCCGACGAGCGCTGGGGCCAGATCGTCGCCGCCCACGTGGTCGCCAAGCCTGGCGCCACGCCCACGGCCGAGGCGCTGGACGCCTTCCTGGTCCACGGCGACCGCCTGGCCGCCTACAAGCGCCCGCGCCGCTACCACTTCCGCGAGGCCCTGCCCAAGACGGCCAGCGGGAAGATACAGAAGCAGTTGCTGAGGGTGGTGGTGGCGGCCTGAGGCTACGGCCTGCGCTTACTTCTGTGTTTGCCCAGGCGCAGCACAGCACTGCGCCATCGAGTTGCGCAGCCACCGATGCATGGCATCCCCCTGCTTGCGCACATGCCAGGCCTGCTGGTAGGCAAACCGGGGCAGCTCCAGCGGCGGAGCGAAACGGCGCAGCGTTTTGTGGCGGCGCAGGTCGCCAATGGCGCGGCTGCCCACGGTCAGCACGAGGTCGGTGCCTGCCAGCACCTCCAGCGCCGCGCTCCAGTGGGGCAGGGCCAGCACCACGCGGCGGCTCAGGCCTTGGGCGGCAAGCGCCCGTTCGATCTCCTCGCTGGCGTCGGGCCGCATGGCCAGCATGACGTGCGGGCGCTGCAGCCAGTCCTGCAGTGACAGCCCGCCGCGCGCCGGCAGCACGGCCTGGTCGGCCACGCTCACGAACTGCTCCTGGAACAGATCCTGCACCTCGATGCCTTCGGGCAGGTCGGGTGCGTCGGGGAAGGGCCCCAGGGCCAGGTCCAGTTCGCCATCGGCCAGTTGGGCCAGCATCACCTCGCGCGTGGACTGGCTGATGGCCAGGTCCAGCCCGGGTGCGTGCTGGCGCAGATGCCGCATCAGCGGCGGTAGCACGATGCGCGATGCGTAGTCCGACAGCGCCAGCCGCAGCCGTCCGCGTGCGTGGGCCGGGTCGAACTCCGCCTGTGCCAGCAAGCCGTTGAGGCTGCCCAGCGCATCCGCCAGCGGTTGCACCAGGCCTTGCGCGCGTGCCGTCAGCGCCATGCGGCCACCGCGCCGCACCAGCAACGGGTCGCCCAGATGCTCGCGCAGCTGCGCCAGCGAATGGCTCATGGCCGGCTGGCTCTTGTGCAGGCGCAGGGCCGCGCGCGTCACATGTTTTTCGGCCAGCAGGGCGTGCAGGGCCAGCAGCAGGTTGAGGTCGATCCGGCGCAGTTCATCCATGTCATGAATATAGACCGTGCACACAAACGATTTTCATTCATCCAGCGGATGCGAGAGCATGCAGGCATGGATTCACGAACAGGAAAAGGATGCTTTGCATGACAGGACGGAACACGATTTTGGCCATGGCCCCCGTGGGCATGGCACTGCTGGCTGGCGCCATCCTGCCGTTCCAGGCGGCGAGCAACGCCATGGTCGGGCGGGTGCTGGGCCATCCGCTGTGGGGCGCGCTGACTTCGCTGGCCGTGAGCGTGATGGTCGTCGTGCCCGCGCTCTGGGCCATGCGCGCGCCCACTCCCGCGGTGGCGCAGGCAGTCGCGGGGCCGTGGTGGCTATGGATAGGCGGCGTGCTGGGTGCCATCTATGTGGCCAGTGCGGCGGCCGTGACACCCAAGCTGGGCGCGGGCGGTTTTCTGGTCTGCGTGGTGGCGGGGCAGATCGTGGTCTCGGTGCTGGTGGACCACTTCGGCCTGATGGGCCTGGGCGCACGGCCGGTCAATGCGACGCGCCTGGCCGGCGTGGCCTTGATCCTGGGTGGCGTGCTGCTGGTGGTGCAGGGCGGGACGGCCCGTGCAGCGGCGGCCCCATGAGCGCCGCGAGCACGCCCTGCTTCAGCGGCGAAGGCCCCGGCCTTGCCCGCGTCAGGCGGGCATGCCCGGCGGCACGGCGGCGGGCCTTGCCGCTGGTGGACGTTCCTGGCGGGCATCTGCCGTGCCGGGCAGGAACCGGCCCAGCCGGATGACAAAGCAGGCCCCGCCTCCGGCAGCCGGCTGGAAGAACGCGTCGCCTGCGTGCAGCCTGGCGATGCGCCTCACCACGGACAGGCCCAGACCATGCCCGTTGAGGTGCCGGGTGGCGCTTGCGCGTTCATAGGGCTCGAAAACCTGTCCTGCCGCTTCGGGCGCAAGGCCCGGTCCCTGGTCGCTGACGGAAATCAGCAGGTCACCGGACGCATCGCAGCGCGCGGCCAGGGTGATATCACCCGCCTTGGCATATTTGATGGCGTTGCCGACAAGGTTGGAGATGGCGATGCGCACCAGGACAGGGTCGCATTGCCATTGCTGCGGGCCGTGTTCCAGATCCAGTTTCAGGCGATGCCGCCGGGACCAGCCGACGAGCTCTGCAGACTCCTCCAGGAGTTCATCCAATGGCGTCTGCTCCAGTTGCAGCCGGAACGCGCCCGCGTCCAGCCGGTCGTTGATCAGGCAGGTGTCCACCAGGGTCATCAGCCGGCGCGAAGCCCTGCGTATCTGCGACGCCTGCTCGATGAGGGAGTCCGCATCCGTCGTCGGGAACGTCTGCAGCTCAGTCGCGGCGCCGTCCACGATGGTGAGCGGAGTGCGGAACTCGTGGTTGATCATGTTGAAGAACTGGCGCTGCTCCAGCCGCATCTCCCGCTCGCTGTGCAAGGCGGTCTGCAAGGCCTGCTGGGCCGTTTGCAGTTGTGCGGTGCGCTGCAGGACCTTGGATTCCAGCTCGCGCTCGGCCGCCTGGGCGCGTGACAGGGCCTGCATCCGCTCACTGCGCAGGGCGCGCTCCGCCACCCGCGTGCGGTTGGTCACCGCCATTCCCAGCAGGATGGCCTCGGAAACACGCCCGGCAAACCACAGCATCTGTGCCGATGGCAGCGCAACATCCGGCAGCAGGCCCTGGGTTCTCAGCAGGTTCAGGATGCCCAGGGCCGAAGGCACCGCAAACGCCAGCGCGCCCGGCAGGTATTGCCACTGCCTTCGGACCACCAGCAGGTACAGCACGAAGACCGCACCGAACGATGTGGACACCAGGGCCGTGAACACCACGGCACGCGAGATCTGCGGATAGCCACCCAACAGTGCCAGGCCCAGTGCGATGGCATTCAGCCAGGCCACCACGCTGAAGAGGTGCGCAGCCCAGATCCAATGGCGACGGAACTCGAACAATTGGCTGAAAAACACCGTCGCCACCACACAGAAGCTGCAGTAGGCGATGGACAGCGCATGCTGGGGCTGGTCGGCGCCGGGCAGCCACAGGCCTTCGGGCCGGTAACGGAAAGCAGCGTAGGCAAAGCCGGCTGCCAGGAGCGCGGCGCAAAGAATGTAGAGCCTTTCCCTGAGCCAGCACCACAGGATCAGGCTCATCAGCGTGATGGCCAGGGCCGAGCCCATGTACGCGTACAGAAGCATGGCGGCCGGCGCCATGCTTCTGCCGGGAAACACCGCAATGCCCTGGGCGGCCTGTGGGTTGGGCAGCAAGCGGGTGAGCAGTGCCAGAAGCGCTGCGGCTGCCATGGCCTGCACCAGGACCTGCACCAGCCATTGCGCTGCAGCACCCGTTTGCCAGTGCCTTCGGCGGCCTTCGGTGGGGTTGTCTTGCGTGTGGATCAAGGGTCCGATTGGTTGATGTGGCGTGCGCCCGTATATGTCCGCCGTGCAGGCTTGCGGGGGGCCATTGTGCACCGGCGGCCATTGCGGGAAAGCGCTGTCTGCCGTCTGCCAGGTGCCCCAATGCAACAGGCCGCCCCGCTGCGGATAAGCGGGGCGGCCTGTAACGGGCTCCTGGTCTGGATCACGCATCCGGGCGCTGGCGGTAGTCGGCGGGGCTGGGTGAATGGTTTTGCTGCGCCGGTAAGCGTGCTCCCATGCAGACAAGTGTGCGCGTCTGGTCTCAGAAAATGCTGCTTTATTTCTTCAAAACAGGCGTTGCTACAGAAAATTATTCTGCGCCTGCCTGTTTTGCAGTAGATTGCCGGCTATGGATACCCTCGACAGAAAGATTCTTTCCGCCCTGCAGGCCAACGCGCGCGCCAGCCTGCAGGAAATCGGCGCCGCCGTGGGCCTGAGCGCCTCGCCCTGCTGGGCACGCATCAAGAAGCTGGAAGAGGCGGGGGTGATCGAGGGCTATACCGTGCGCCTGAACCCGCTGGCGCTGGGCCTGGGCGATACGGTGCTGGTGCAGGTCACGCTGGACAGCCACTCGGACAACACGCTGGAGAAATTCGGCGAGATGCTGGCGACCATTCCCGAGGTGGTGGAGGCGCATCTGGTCTCGGGCGAGTACGACTACCTGCTGCGCGTCGTCGTCAAGGACACGCGTGACTACGAGCGCCTGCTGCGCGAGAAGCTCTACAAGATCAAGGGCATACGCCACAGCCAGTCCAGCTTTGTGCTGCGCACGTTGAAGAAGGCCGACCTGCCGCTGGGGGTCTGAAGTCCATGCCCTCTGGCCAGGCGCCGCCGCCCGCCCCCTAC
>NZ_JFYT01000081.1:0-28502 GCF_000632165.1 Delftia sp. RIT313
GGGTGGAGGAGAGGGGGCAGCTCGCCGCTGGCGGGGACGGCGATGCTGCCTGGGGATCATAGCTGTGACTGCTGGTGCGACCGATGTTGAGGCTGCAGTCCTCGGTGCGGCAATTCTTGTGGGACTTCGCCCTCCCAGGGACTATGGGGTTGAACTGGCCGTGCAATGGGCTGAATTTGGGTCCCCAATGACCGATGAATTGATCGACGAACGCTCAAGATGTGCCATTGAAAATATGGAAGTCGAGAAACTTATTGAGAAAATGGCAAAAGGATGCATATTTCCGCCAATTTCTCGAATATGAATCAAACAAATCGGCAATGAATGATCTGCTCCGTCGTGCAGGCCATGGCTGAAGGGTGGCGGCGAGAGGGCTTCCCTGCAGGAAACGTGCCGCAGGCATCGCCACTGCTGTGACTTTCATGTCACACAGCACAGCTGTCACGAAGAATACTTATGTGTTGCTTAGAGTTCCCGCAGCGGTGGCAGGAGGCTACCGTCATTCTCATTAATAAGTTCAGTTCGTATCTCTCCAATGAAAAATCAAAAAACGTGCTCGCGCATTCTGGGACTCGCGATGGGCACATTCTTCGCCTCTTCTTCCAGCTTGGCCTTGGCACAATCTTCCGTCACCATTTTTGGTGTGGTGGACGTCGGTGTCACCATTGCCAAGTCCGGCAGCAACAGGCTCAATGCGCTGAACTCCAGCCAAGGCAAGACCAGCTTGCTTGGCTTGCGTGGCACGGAGGACCTCGGCGGCGGCAACAGAGCTCAGCTCTGGCTTGAAGGCGGCCTCAACCCCGACGTCGGCACTGGCGGCAGCAGCGGCTCCCTTGGCTTCGAGCGCCGCTCCACGATCGGGCTGAGCAACAATTCCTGGGGTGAAATCCGGCTGGGTCGCGACTACACCCCCAGCTACAACATCTTCACCGCTTTTGCGGGCCCCGACACCACCACCGGTGTGCAGGCCAATCTGTTCCAGACGATCCGCCAGACTGCCTACAACGCCGCCAGCCAAAGCGGCGTGGTCGACCGCACGCGCATCAGCAACGCCGTGGGCTACTTCCTGCCGAGCGACCTGGGCGGTGTCTATGGCCAGTTCTCGGTTTCCTTTGGCGACGAGAACGCCTCTGGCTCTGGCGCAAGCAAGGCCCGCAGGTACATAGGCGGCAACCTGGGCTATCGCTCGGGCCCGCTGAACGTGGGTATCGGCTACGGCAGGATCGACGGCACCGCAGCCGTGGCTTCGCCCAGCGCCATCGCCGCAACCAGCGATCTGGAAGACCTGGTGCTGGGCGCCTCATACAACTTCGGCAGTTTCCTGCTCAATGGCGGATACAACAGCCTGAAGTGGGAGCCCGTCAACGGCGCAACCTCCGGGAAGGTGGACGGTTTCTACCTGGGCGCGACCATCCCCATGGGGCAAGGCAGCTTGCGCGTCAAGTACGCCAGCGCCAAGTTCAGCGGCAACGCCTCAGCCCTTACGCGCAGCGGCGGCAAGGCCGACAAGTATTCGATCGGATATGTCTACGACTTCTCCAAGCGCACCTCTCTGTACGCCGGGCTGGCGCGTGTCAACAACAAGAACGGCGCCAGCGTCGGCCTGATCGGCGGCCCTGCGGGTGTGGCCAACGCCGGCTCGACCGGTGTGGACCTGGGCATCAGCCACTCGTTCTGAGCGGCACAGCGCCTTTTTCAGAAACGAAGCCTTCAAGATGGGGCAGGCCCTTGCCAAGCAGGGCCTGCCGATCTGCCGATCTGCCTATCAGGCTTGCCTCTTCTTCTCAAGACCTACTCGCCATGCGACCCCCCACTTCTTCTTCCTGCCTGATGGCAGTGATCGCCGCCGCGGCTGCCTTGCTGAGCGCCTGCGCTGACACCCGCCCGATCCAGGCCGCCGGCTCCGAGACGGTGACGCAGACCACCGGCGTCGGCAGCATCCGCGCCACCGTCACGCGCCAGGACGTCCAGTTCGACGGCAGGTTCTATTTCCCCTACGAAGGCCAACACCCCGCCACCAAGGCCGATTTTCCCAAGGGCTTTCTGCCAGCCTACGGTTCGGGCCTGGCCTTGAAGGGCAGGCGTGCCGACGGCACGCTGGAGTTCTACGCCATCACCGATCGCGGCCCGAACGCGACCACCGGCCCGGTCACGCAGATCACCGACGGCTCCAATCCCGCGGGCTTTGCCAGTTCCACGGTGTTTCCCTCGCCCAACTTCACTCCGTCCATCGGCGTGATCGCCCTCGGAAAGGACGGAGCCAGGCTCGTCTCCACCCTGCCGCTCAGATTCAGCGCCACACAGAACGCCAACGGCCGCGTGCAGCCACGGGGCATCACAGGCAACACGGGCGAGCAAGTCCTGGACGACTCCTTCACCTATCCCGGCAAGGCCAAGGGCTACAGCGAATTCGGCCTGGACACAGAATCCGTGGTGGTGGATGCCGCACGCAATGTGCTGTGGGTGTCCGACGAATACGGACCCTTCATCGTGAAGATCGACCCGGCGACCGGCATCATCCAGAAGAAATACGGGCCCGGCACTGGCGCGGCCGATCTGCCGGCCATTCTCGCCAAGCGCCGCGCCAACCGTGGCATGGAGGGGCTGAGCATCGATGCGGCCAGCGGCAAGCTGCACGGTTTCCTGCAAAGCCCCCTGGACGACGGCAAGGCCGACTACACCACCGCTGCCGTTGCCGACGCCACAGGCAAGTCGGAGAACGTGCGCGACTACGCCCGCTTTGTGCGCTGGGTGGAATTTGACCCGACCACCGAGAAAACCCGCCTGTTTGCCTTGCCCGTGGACAGCCGCTGGTACAACCAAGGCAAGACCGGCAATGCCAAGCTGGGTGATGTGGTCTCACTGGGCAAGGGGAAATTCATCGCCATCGAGCAAGGCACGGGCAAGGACAAGAAAGTCTTCAACGACCTGGTTCTGATCGAGTTTCCGGCCAACGCCACCGACATCACCGCGCTGGGCTCCGACCTGGAAAAGAGCAGCCTGACTGGCAAGCCGGTCAATGGCTCGGACTATTCCAAGGTCGTGACGCTCAAGAAGACCCGGCTCTTCAACCTGAACGCCACCGGCTGGGTGGCCGAGAAGGCCGAAGGCTTGGCACTGGTCGATGACTACACGTTGGCGCTGACCAACGACACCGACTTCGGTGTTTCGCTGGCCGTGCTGGACGCCAGCGGCAAGGAAATCGAAGGCTCGGACGTCACCAAATGCATGGTGGACGCCGAAGGCAAGATCGTGAACGACGGCCAATGCGCCAAGGGCGCGGCGAGCCTGCGCTTTACCACCAATGACGTCAACGATCGCACGCAGCGACTTTGGACCTTTGGGTTCAGCAAGAAGCTGAGCGAATACGGCGCTCCCTGAGCGACTGGACTACGACTGCGACTGCATGGCATAGGCAAGACAGCGGGGCCACGGCGATCCAGGGCGGTTCGTCCAGCGCGAAGGCGCTGCGACGGGCCGCAACGCTGATGCCGCTTCCTCTGGCATCTGCACGGAGCAGCGCCGCCGTTGCGGCGCAAGTGTGGGCTTGCCGCAATGACTGGTCCTTTCGACCTTCGGCAGTGTTCCGGCATTGCCCAAAGCGGTAGTCGTTGAGTGCGTAGATGACAGGCATACGTCCGAGCCAAGCACTTTCACAATCAAATCCCCCTCTGCTTGGTCATTTCAAAAGCGCCCTCGGATTCCATACTGGTTTCCCCGTGAATCGAGGAAATTCAACAGTGAGCAGTGACCCGTTCAGAATCCCTCTCGGATTTTCGATGGCTTGGGATTGACTAGTCATCGAATTCCTGAAGAGACAGCGCGTGCGGTATCCTCAGCCGCTCTGTGGAGGAGAAGAAAGTGGCGGTACTGATTCCTGCGATGGGGGCGTGCGCTGGGCGCATGACGCCCGGCGAGCGACGGCTGGCCGAGCGTTTGGAGCAAAAGCTCGAAGACGATTACATGCTTTGGTATGACGTGCCCATCGGCCCCAAGCAGACGCATCCTGACTTTGTCGTCATTCATCCACGCAGGGGCGTTCTGATTCTTGAGACCAAGGATTGGCGGCTCGAGACGGTTCAAGAGGCGACCAAACAGGCCTGGACGCTCATCGTAGATGGAAGGCCCAAGGTCGTCATCAATCCGGCAGCTCAGGCGCGACACTGCGCCATTCAAGTGGTCAATGCACTGGAGCGGGATCAGCAACTCATTCACGGCGAAGGCCCTCATCAGGGAAAGCTGGCATTTCCCTGGGGCAGCGGCGTGGTGTTCACCAACATCACGCGCAAGCAGTTTGAAGAATCTGCACTGGACCAGACGATTGATGCGCATCTGGTCATCTGCAAGGACGAGATGCTGGAATCCGTTGATGCGGAGGCTTTTCAGCAGCGCCTGTGGAACATGTTCCCCCACGCTTTCGGCAAAGCCATGTCGGTGCCGCAGCTCGAGCGCACGCGGTGGATCATGTTCCCGCAGGTGCGTGTTCCGGTGCAAGGCAGCCTTCTGCCGGAAGACGCGGACGAGCTGCCGGACATCATGCGCGTCATGGACTTGCAGCAGGAGCAACTCGCGCGCAGCCTGGGCGATGGGCATCGCGTGATCCACGGAGTTGCCGGCTCAGGCAAGACCATGATTCTTGGCTATCGTGCGGAACACTTGGCCAAGACCGCTTCGACCAAGCCCATCCTCGTGCTCTGCTACAACGAGCCCTTGGCAGTGAAGCTCAATGCCTGGTTTGCGGCCAAAGGCCTGGCCGATCGGGTGCACGCCCGCAACTTCCACAAGTGGTGTCGCCAGCAATTGGTGGCCTATGGTCAGACGCTACCCGCTCAGGGCCCAGGTATGTTTGATCAGATGGTGGAGTTTGTGATTCGCGGCGTGGACCGGCAACAGATTCCTTCCGGGCAGTACCAGGCCGTGATGGTCGACGAAGGGCACGACTTTCAGCCTGAATGGCTCAAGCTCGTCACCCAGATGGTGGACCCCGAGACCAACAGCCTTTTGATCCTGTACGACAGCGCCCAGAACATCTATGGCAAGAGCAAGGCGCGTGGCTTCAGCTTCAAGAGCGTGGGAATCCAGGCCTCTGGGCGCACGACCATTCTCAAGATCAACTACCGCAACACCAGGCAGATTCTGCAAATCGCCAACCGCGTCGCCGCCGAGTTCCTGCAACCCAATGCCCAGGATGAGGACGGTGTTCCGCTGGTGCAACCCATCAGCTGCGGCCGCGAAGGGCAGGAGCCGCTGATCGTGCGCCTGCCGAGCTTGCGGGACGAACCCGCCAAGATCGCCGAACTGCTGGCAGCGGCGCATCAGGAAGGCCACGCCTGGGGTGACATGGCCATCCTGTGCCGCGATCACGACTCCATGAACCAGTGCGCCATGGCACTTGGCCGCCGAAAACTGCCGCATCGCGTGCGACATCGCTCAGGTGACTTTGATCCGCTGGCCGACACCATCAAAGTGATGACAATGCACGCCAGCAAGGGATTGGAGTTCCCGGTCGTGGCCGTCGCAGGAGTGGGGCAGATGCCGCGTGAAGGCGAAGATGCGGCGGACGAGGCCAAACTGTTCTATGTGGCTGCGACTCGGGCGACACAAAAACTGGTCTTGACTGTGGCGGGTGAAGGGGCGTTTGCGAAGGCGCTGGTGAATGCGGGATGAATGCGGGGTGAGGGCAGGGCGAGGACAGGCACAAGTCCGTGGTGCGGTGGTCAGTGCTCCAGGCGTGGTCCCAGTAGCGTTGCACCCGCAGCGCATTCTTGAGGATGGCGCTGCGATCCGAAAAGGATTTTGCGCATGTCACCCTTCCCACTCGGATGCGCACGCCATCTTGCCACTCGGCGCATTGCGCAGGCGGTTCAGGAAATCCAACTGGCTTTTGGCCGTTTGATTCCCTTTTGCCACGGCTTGCCGCAGCCAGTGCACTGCTTCACAGCGATCCGCTTTCACCGCGGTGCCATACAGGGTTGGGCCTGCCAGAAGAATCCATGCCAGTGTTTCCTGGGCTTGTGGCTCGCCATCCCGGGGCGCCTGGCGCAGCAATGCGAGCATGGAGACGTAGTCACCCGCAGTCTGGGCCTCCAGGGCCAGTTGAAATCGCTGCTCGGAAGTGGTGGCCATGTCTAACGGCAGCGGTGCCGCCTGCGCCAGTGCGCTGGACAGGGCCGCTGCGATGAACAAGCCATGGCGTGCATGCCGGGCCAGCGTGGCAATTGGACGGAATTCGAATCGCATTTTTTGTCTCCACTTGAACTGAGTGGGTCCATCGTCTTAGCAATCCCCATCCCTGAAAATTCGGAATTTTCAAAGGCACCCTCAGGGCCACCCAGAGGCTGACTCGAATCGGCCATGCCCACCAGGCACAGGCCTATCGGCGGATGCTCGATGAAATCCGAGAACAGCGTTTTCTGGCCTGCCACCTGCGCATCGAAGGGGTTCTGATCGCTGGCGCCCGCAGCCTGCACGGCGCCGGCCTGACTGGCCGTGGCACTCGCCAACTGCGCCCGCCGCCAATCTCTTCAGAGTCTTTGACCATTGGGGGGGATAGGGCACGGCTTCGGGTGGCGGAGGGGGCAGATCGCCATCGTTGAGGGCGTCGATTCAGCTTTGGGGCTCATAGCGGTGAGCTGCCGGGCATACTTGGCTTGTCGGAGGCGTTTTCAGGAGCTATTGATGATGTGCTCGTCTATAGGCCCAGGGCAGCACTGGCAACGTTATCAGCCATCGGCCAATCGCATCGCGCGGCGCTTGAAGGCGGCCCCAAGCTTGGGACCGCGGTAAATTAACCGTATAAAAGCAATGATGAAAATTTTCTTTGTATGTATCGGGTTCATGATTTCCGGATTCACGCATGTGAGTGAAGCAACTTCACCGGCAATTCAAGATTTGCAGGAAATAAGAAAATCTGCAGATGAGTTCTTGAAGTTGGAAAACAAACGCCAGAAAACAGACTTCACCACTGCTCGTGTCAACCCAAAGATACTAGTCGAGCAATGCGCTACTCCGCTTGAGTCAGGTTGGGCACCCACAGACAATGGTCTTCCCATAAAAATCGTTCAAGTCGTCTGCAAATCTTCATTGCACGATAAAAAGGGGTGGCGTGTTCTGGTGCCAGTTGGAAAATAAATCACAACAAAACAAAAGCGATGGTTGCGCCTAATCCGGCCCAACCATCGGGCACGACAATACTTGCCTTTCCGGTAACGAAGAATTGCTCCAGTCCGGAAAATTCCTTTTTTGGAAACCTTCCAAAGACTGGTAGCCATTCACATTCCAGTTGTAGCCGCTGGTATGTTCGACCTCGACGACAGAATAACGGCATTGACGACTGCGATTTTTTAAAAGAAAAACAATTCGTTCATTGCTACCATTGAAGCTCTTTTCCAGGACTTCGTAGTGCGTCGACTTGCAGATGCTATAAGCTGAATTCCATTCGATTGTCTTGGCGCGCACATGGAGCGCACCAGAACATGCTCTTCCAGTCCCTTGAAATACGCCAGCAAAAGCATCATCAGCAGCCGCCGCCATGCCCGATAGGCTGCCGATGGATGCGAACAACGCCAAGACTGTTAGTTCACGCATATCTCTACCTTTCCTTTTCGGATCAACGTCAGAGCATAGTCAAGCTTCTTGGCATACATTGAGTCGCCGACATTGTAGTACGTTGCAATGCTTGATGTCGTGATGATCTTCCAGCCTGTAATGACCTTCTTCAGTGAAGACTTTTGGTATTTTAATACCTGTCCAGGTCTCAATACATGCGCAGCAGGATTGAGTTTTTGCATTGTTTCGACAGTGCTGCCTGTTGCTTTTGCAATCTTGGCAATGCTGTCTCCTGCTTGCACTTTCACTTCACGGATGGTGCTGTCCGGGTCTGGAACGCTCTTGACCGCATAATTCGCCATGCGCATCAACAAATAACCAATTCCGGCTCTGATGTTGTACGCAGGAATTGCTATTGCTGTGCTTGCTGTCAATTTATTTTTCCAGGCAGATGGAATGATCAGGTCTCCACCTTCTTTTCCAGACAAAAGAGAACCCAGCCCTGGATCGCCAGGATTGCCTATCTGCATTAAATTTGACCCCCACTTTCTTGCTTCCGCGCCCGTCTCGACCCATGCCATGGCCTTGATAAGCTGCCAATCGAGTGGCAAATATCCTGCTTTACCAGAGAGATGGCGGTTATACTCATTGACCGCCATCTGAATTTCACAATCCCAGGTATTCCATTTGGCATTGCCCTCTGCCTTGTTAATGCCATCCTGCCATTTTTCGAAGCCTGTCTTCGGCTGTGCTTGAGCCGCCATATAAGTCCTTTCTGGTTGAGTTGTCCATGTGATCAGCATGCTTGGGCACGGCAGGCAGTTGTTTGAGCCATACCGCCAGCAATTCTTGCGAATGGCAATCAGACTCGTGAAGTTGCGTGCGTCGGTGCTGTCTGATGGATGTGGTCGTGGCAATCGGGCGGGCGGCTCTCACTCACCGGCTGCGCCTCAGTGAGCGCCTTGGCCCGGGACTTCTACGGTAGGTGGAAGGGAGTCTGCAGATCGACGTCAACGTCGGGCAGATGATATGCAATCAAGAATGAGAGTTCAAGAACTAATTTCGAGAATCCCAATGCCTTGATTCGCGTGACGTGCCTTTTGCTTTGGTGGGCTTGTCAGAAACCGAAGCTTTCAAGAAGAATGGAAGCCATATGCCCCGCCAAGCCTATGCGCAGCTTGGCAAAGCCTGCAAACCAGCCGTGCGTTCAGCGCCGCTTGTACGGCCGCTTGCTGCTCTCAATACCTCGTCTGGCAATACGGCTTGCGATGTCCCGCTGTCTCAGATGGATGCGGCAACGTAGGTAGTCATAGCCTTTGTTGGCGTGCAGTTTTATTGGGCGTCTGTCGGCTTCAATCTACTTGATCGTGTTCACGCAGTCGCCGCCAGCAAGTCATACCGTTGCCATAGCCCAGCGACTGTGGAAGGTCTTCCCTGGGCGCCAGCAGCGACGGCACGGACCCGTCAAGCAGGAAATGGCGGTAGGCCGGATTGGACATCAACACCTGCCCACCCCTGCCCACTAGGCACAGGCCTATCGGCAGATGCTCGATGAAATCCGAGAACAGCGTTTTCTGGTCTGCCACCTGTGCATCGAAGGGGTCCTGATCGCTGGCGCCCACGGTCTGCACGGCGCCGGCCTGTCCGGCTGTGGCAATCGCCAACTGCGACCGCAGCCTGGCGCTTTCCTCGCGGAGCAGGGCAAGCTCTTCAGGCTCTTGGATCATGGGGGGATGGGGTGCTGCTTCGGGTGGAGGAGGGGGGCAGATCGCCGCTGGCGGGGACGGCGATTTTGCTTTGGGGATCATGGCTGTGAGTGGCTGGTCGGGCTGGGCTTGTGGGGGCTGTTCCAAGAGCTGCTGACGCTGATTACCGCATGCCCAGATTGGCAACCACAGCTACCACATAAATTGGTGGCTGCTGCAATGGCCTGCGTTGCATTCATCCGATGCCCTCCACGCCGCGCTTGCGCGGTGCGAGGCTGCGTCCCTCGTACATAACTTTGTGTAGAGCATGGGAACGAGTTGCGAGGCAGTCGTGTCAACGCGTTGGCTGTTGCGGGCAATGGCGCTGACTGTTGAGCATGCGGCAGCGGCTATACCGCAATGGGATGTTTGAGGGAGAGGCCCCCATGTCTGCGGAAATATCTTCATTGTGGAGTGTCTGAAGTCAACCTCCCGCTTGTAGTTGATACATCTTCCGTGAGCTCCCTCTGGTTCCCCTCCTAGCTGGCTTGATGCCAGTGCCGTGTGGTTGACGAGCCCTCAATTTGCAGATTCGAGAGCTATAGTTAGTCTTTTTTGTGTAAAACTTTAGACATCAAGAATTTTGTCACTACTGGAGCGCGCCATGCCAAAGAAAGCCATCGTCCTTCGAACCTTTGTAGCATCGCCTGGTGATGTGGCTGATGAGCGCAGCTTGCTTGATAACGTCATTTCAGAGCTCAATAGAACGTGGAGTGGTACTTTGGGGATCATGCTAGATGTGATCAAGTGGGAGACGAGCGTTCGTCCTGCATTCGATTCGGATCCCCAGGCTGTAATCAATGCTCAAATACCGAAGGACTACGACATATTAATTGGGGTTTTCTGGGGTCGAGTTGGTACGCCCACACCGAGAGCGCCTTCCGGCTCACTAGAGGAATTTGATCTTGCATATAATAGGTTTTTATCTACGGGTTGTCCTGAAATTCTCCTGTATTTTAAAGATGCGCCTATTGCTCCTTCGAAGATTGACATCCAACAGCTTCAAGGTATTCAAGAATTCAAATCGTCGATCTCAAAAAAAGGAGGTCTTTACAGTACTTTTGACGACCTTTCTAGTTTCGAAACATCGTTGAGAGCGCATCTATCCGCAGTCGCTCAGCAGTTTTCTGTGCAAATGTCCAGTACTGCTGTTATTTCGTTATCTTCAGCAATATCTACTACAAATTTGGGAGATGAAGAAGACTATGGATATCTCGACTACATAGAAATCTCTGCTGCTAAGCAAACAGAGATGACTGAGGCTATGACGGTAGTAAACGACGCAACCGTTCGCATTGGTGTTCAGTTGAATCATGGCGCGGCCGAGGTGAGTGCTCAGCAGCCAACCGATTCTCGGATAACACAGCGCTTAGTTCGCCGAACAGCCGAAGACATGAATGACTATGCAGGTATCCTACAGCAGCAAATTGCGATAATCACCCCCCGCTAGGGTAGAAGCATACGGTGCTCTTAGTAAGGCCTTGGCTATGCGGGGTGAGTTCAATACTGGTAGCGATGATCTGCAGGAGCTTATGCGCATGCTCGCAAGTATGCAAGAAGCAGCTGCTGGTGCTCAAACCGAAATGCGTGGAATGCGTGACGCTGCTCAGGATCTTCCTCGCATAACCAAAGAATTGAATAAAGCGAAGCGCGCGGTTGTCCAACAACTTGATGCGTTGCTGGCAGAGATAGACAGCACCACGTTTACGGTGAGCAACATCATGGAAGCTATCGAAAAAATGATCAGCGATGCTGCTAAGCTATAGCACTGATCGCTCTTGAAAAGCCAGTAGCTTCTGCAGCTCTATCCAGAGCTGGCTGTCGTGAGAAAGCTGTAGATTGACTAGTCAGAACTTAATCGATTGTTTGCCAAAAATTAATGCTCATTTGAATTTCATGACGTTTCCTGACATAGTTGTCTTTGATGTCTCAAGCCTGCTGGCGCTTGGTGGAGTCATTGTCGCGGTTTTATCTGCCATGTATTCCGCAAGGTCTGCGCATGCTTCTCAACGGCAGGCCTGTGCTGCCGAGGTTGCGTTGAAACAGGCTTTAGAGGAGTTAGAGCTTGCGCGCTCTACTTTATATGAGATAAAGCGCCAAAGTCGTATCGCATCACATGGGCTTCAGTTAGAGATTTTCAAAGCACTACTCCATTTCTCTGGTCAATTATCTGCGAATGGAATTAACTTCAGAAAAGATGTAGTGTGGGAAATGTGGGAGCATGCGAGAATTGCAGAGTTCTACTTTTCTGCACCATTGTCTAAGAAGCTAACTTCAATTGTTGATGCCGCGATTTTCTTGCAAAGCGCTAGGGACGAGTGGAAGCTTGACGACGCTCTCCCAGCACAGCAACGCAAGGCAGCTGTTGAAAATACGTACGATCTGTATAAAGAGCTTATGGGTGAGCTTAATGGAGCTGAGCAGCTCATGCGAGCGGAATTGCGGTTGGTGGGAGATGATGTCTAGAAAGCTATTTGTGATGGCGCGCTTCTACGAATAATCCTCGATCAACACTTTAGCATCCATAAAAAATTCATGAGAGTTTTTGGCTACAGCTACAAAATGTCTTGAAAACTAATTGCAGAGACATAGGTGGTGTTATGCCGGTGCTGGCGTTGTGTGAGCCCGTCGGCAAGGGGCGGACCTTCACTAGCACACTTGATCTGCGGAGGTAGATCGGTTTTAATAACCAAGTGACAATTTTGATGATATCGCTACATGGTGTGTTGTGTACGGCAGAAATATTTCATTTATGAATATTGAGATAATTATAATTACTATTTGCAATTGGTTACTTTGACGGTCATTATTAGTATGAGTTGTCTTATTCTAAATTTCATTAGGTAATTTTATGAGCATTGATGCCAGTTTCGCCGTAAGCATAGCTTCTGCAATAATAGCGCTTCTATCGTTGCTTGAAGCGAGGAGACTGGGTCAGATCACTAGGCTTTCCCTTCGGCAACAGTCATATGAAAAAATCGTAACTTTACCAAGCGTAGAAACGCTTGGTGTTGTTGAGATTGCAGGAAAAACCAGGGCGAAGCTTATCGTTTTTAATGAGCGAGATACACCGTATAGGGTTAATTGTGTGAAATGCTACCGTTACGATCCAAAACCACGAAATCTATCCAACTGGATTAATAGCTTTTTAGGACCTTTTGATTGGGACTATTCTCGCGAAGAAGGAGCATTTTGGAATCCTAAGGGAACATTGGACGACGATGAACATTACTCGGATAAAACGCTGCCCTTCACCTTGGTGAAGGAAAAAGAGATACTGTTAGTTACGCTTGAAGATTTCAGGTCATACAGAATATATAGGTTTGAGGTAATTACGTCGCAAGGAACAGCAAGGTGTGAGGGTGTATTACCTACCGGCCGTACATCATTGCCGCACGAGCATTCGCGAAGAATATCTTGATATATCGCTAAACCAGAAAATAAAGCTGAACTTTTCAAATATCTCCAATAGTAGGTGACTGCATTATCTTTTGGCGCTGTTTTCTCATAAAATGCTGTCGTCAACCCCAAATTGACCAATCAATATTCCTCGACGCAACTCAAAAATCGTGCAACGCTTGCCGAAAAAGGCTTGGCCGCTTAGCAGCCTTCCATGCAGAGTCTCTGAGCAGCTTTACAAATTTCCAACTATAGGTGGCGGACAGCGGTTGGGCAAAGCTGCAAGCTTTGCTATTTGGGCCCCCACTGCGTCCAGTGAACCATGGTGGCCGATACCCTCTCGACAGGAACCCCAATGCCCCAGCCCACTCCCGCCACCACATCCCCACCCAAACTCGAAGACCTCGCCATAGACGCCGTCCTGCACATGGGCGCTGCGCTGGATGTGCTGGACCTGCACGCTCGCCACAAGGTCACGGCCATCAATTGCGTGTGCCGAGATCTGCTGCGCATCTACTACGTGAAGGCCGATCAGGCGCAGTCGCTGGAGCCTGAGGACAAGGAGTTGGTGGGCCTGCTGCACGACACGGCCGTGAACCTGGGCTATGCCATTGAGGTGGTGGAGCATCTCAATGGCGATGAGGCCGACGACCCCATTCTTTATGCCGTGAGCTATCTGCTCAGGGCGGCGAAGCGGTTTGCGGATGAGGGGGTGTCGGTGGCGTTGGCCTGAGGGGTGCTGCAGGCGCGGATGGCCTGCGGATATGGCGGGGGGAAAGACCAAAAGGCAAAAAAAGGGCAAAAAAAAGCGCGCCCCATGCTGAAGCGCGCTGCCGGGTTGGGGCGGTGTGTCAGTCCTTCTTGGCCCGGATGACTTCGCCGCCCACGGCGTCGATCTTGACTTCCATGAGCGTGCCGTTGGCCTGCAGCACTTCGACCTGGTAACTGGTCTGGCCCCAGTGGGAGTCCAGTTCCGCGCTGACAGGCGTGCCCGGGGTGTGGCGGGTGGCGGCCTGGATGGCCTGCTCAATGGTGGACTTGGCCTTTTCCAGGCGCTGGCGGTCCTTGCGCTTGGCGGCGCCGTCGTTCTTGTGCTGGGCGGCCTGGCCGGTGATGGCGTTGACCCAGACTTCCACGCTGTCGCCGGCCGGGGTGATGACTTCGATTTCGTAGCGCGGGCCCATGCCGTCGCCGTCGTCCAGCTGGGCTTCGATGGCCTTGCCGGGCACGGCCTGGGTGGCGCGGGTGATGGCCTGCTCCAGCGGGATCTTGGCCTGGCTGGTGATGGTCTGCCATTCGGCCACCGACTTGGCTGCGGCGGGCAGGGCGGCGGTGGCGCAGGCCAGGGCCAGGGCGATGGAGAGGGCGGCGGTGCGTGCGAACGGGGCAGGCTTCATGGGTGTGGGCTCCTTCCGGAAATGGGGTTGGACAAGACAACGGTCGGGGCCATTGTCTCCACCGTCCCGGAGAGCGGTTGTCGGAGAGGGCGCCCTTTGCCCCCTCCTGTGTGCTGCCGGTTGATTCAGCGCAAGCTCTGCGTTCAGAGGCCCAGCACCTTGGCCACGTAGTCGGCGTCCTTGTCGCCACGGCCCGAGAGGTTGATGAGGATGTGCTGGTCCTTGGGCAGGCCGGGCGCCACGCGCATGGCCCAGGCCACGGCGTGGGCGCTTTCCAGGGCGGGGATGATGCCTTCCACGCGCGACAGCTGCATGAAGGCGTCCAGGCATTCCTTGTCGGTGACGGATTCGTACTGCACGCGGCCCAGGTCCTTGAGGTAGCTGTGCTGCGGGCCCACGCCCGGATAGTCCAGGCCCGAGGCAATGCTGTGCACGGCAGCCGGCGTGCCGTCTGCGTTTTCCAGCACGTAGCATTTCATGCCGTGGATTTCACCGGGCTTGCCCATGCTGAGGGTGGCTGCGTGGCGGCCGGGCTTGTCCGTGCCTTCGCCCGAGGGCTCCACGCCGACGAGCTTGACCGAGGCATCGCCCAGGAAGGCGGTGAAGATGCCCATGGCGTTGGAGCCGCCGCCCACGCAGGCGGCCACGTGGTCGGGCAGCTTGCCGTGTTTGGCCTGGAATTGCTCGCGCGCCTCGCGGCCGATGATGCTCTGGAAGTCGCGCACCATCATCGGGAACGGGTGGGGGCCGACCACGGAGCCGATGGCGTAGATGTAGTCCGTGGGGTTGGTGAGGTATTCCTCGAAGGCGCTGTCCACGGCCTCCTTGAGGGTGGCCGCGCCGCGCGTGACGGGCACGAGCTTGCAGCCCAGGATGCGCATCTTGGTGACGTTGGGGTGTTCCTTCTCGATGTCCACTTGGCCCATGTGGATCTCGCAGGGAATGCCCACCAGCGCGCAGGCCGTGGCCAGGGCCACGCCGTGCTGGCCGGCGCCGGTTTCTGCGATGACCTTTTTCTTGCCCATGAACTTGGCCAGCAGGGCCTCGCCCAGGCAGTGGTTGATCTTGTGGGCGCCGGTGTGGTTGAGGTCTTCGCGCTTGAGGTGGATCTGTGCGCCGCCGAGCTGCTCCGACAGGCGCCGCGCGTGGAAGATGGGGCTGGGGCGGCCCACGTAGTCGGCGAAGAGCTGGGCCAGTTCCTGCTGGAAGTCTTGGCGTTTGGTGATTTCGGCGTAGGCGGTGTTGATGTCGTCCATGGCCTGCTTGAGGTGGGGCGGGACCAACTGGCCGCCGTAGGGGCCGAAGTAGCCCTCGGTGTTGGGCATGGGAGCGAAGGCAGATGTCATGGTGTCTCCTTGATGAACCTGTGTTTACCGAGTCTTTTTCGATTATCGGGCCGAGGTCGTAGCTGGAGCTGGACTGGCTTGTGGCCCGAGGGGCGCAAGGCCTTCTTGGGCCTGCGCACTTTTCAGGGCAAGGGAGCAGTCGGTCTTCAGCGCATATCCGTCAAGTTTGTAAATGGCCGAATAGGGTTGAACGGTATTTCGCTTCAATACGGTGAAGGCGGAAGAGCACCGTGCTGCCAAGACCTTGAGGTGCGGGGAGTAGGGGCCATAGGTCCACTCTCCTGCGTCGAAGAGGTAGTCCGGCTGGAATTGGATGAGCTGATCGAGAAGGGTTTGGGGTGTGGGTGGTGCCGAGTTGGTATCGGGGCGACCAATAATGGTTCTGTTGTAGAAAATCCCGTATTGATAATTGCTGATGACGAAAATACGGCGCTGGTGGTCCACGATGTCGTCGTAGATGTTGAGAGAGTCTTTGCCAAACTGGGAAACAAAAATGGCTTGGTTGCCATCCTGGAGTGCCATTGCATTTTTCTGATGAGCCAAGTAAACGGAAAAGCCCAAAATTGCCGCCGTGATGCTGGCAATGGCCGTGCTTGATGGCTTGAAACCCTTGAAGACGGAATATCCGGAAGATTTTGAGGTTTGCGTATTTTCTGGATTCTTCTGAATGAGCAGGTGGTTGGCCAGGGCCACTGAGATGAATACCACATGCATACCATGGCGCAGTTCGTAGGAACCGACGGTAAACCATATCAGCAGATAGGGCGCGATGCAGATGGACCAGAGAATGCGACCTCGGCTGGACAGTGATGATATTACCAGTGAGGCCAGAAGCAAGAGACCTATCCCTGGGGTTTTGATGACATACTTCTGAATTGACAAGAATACCGAGGCCAGCAAGCCGCCATTTTTCTGTGCGATGTCAAGAACGCCGTGATTGCCTGTAAAGCCGGGCGCAATGAATAGCGGCCAGATGGCTGCACCTGCCATGACTGTGATGCACATGACCAGGCCGGAGGCCTTCCAACGCCAGCGCCATGCGCCATATGCCACGAGTGCAGGCAGTGTAAGCAGGCACCAGACCAGCCCAGGTTGCTTTGCAAGTGAGGCCAGCATGCCGCAGGACAAAGACAGGAGCAGCGGACGTATGTTTTCCGGATTTCTGGAGTACTGCATCAGCAGGGTGAAGCTGATGAGGATAAGAGCGCTTGCAACAGGGTCGGCATAGGCCCAGTACAGGAGATTGCCGAGGCTGAACAGGGCGGTGGTGCTCAGCAGCAGCGTCAGCCAGTTGGTGAGCTTGCTGGAGCTTTTGCCCGTGAACTCGAAGAGTGCAATGCAAACGACGGTGGCGGGTATTCCGCAAATCAACTTTGCAAGAAAATGGGGAATGTGGCTACCTTGAGCCAAAAACATGGAGCTCAGCTCATAGGAAAATAGCTGGGGATATGCGGCCTGGGTATAGTACGTGTCGTACGGCTTTCCCAGAAAGTGTTGCACGGCCCACATTCCCCAGCTGTAGATCTCGTCATGCTTGGCGAAGCCTGTGCTGGTGGGTTTGATGGCAGACTGGTATACGGAAAATAGCAGCAAGGCTGCAAAGAGAAGCGACGGCCAGTTGTCGCTAGTCAATGCTTTTGAGAGAGAGCGGATCAAGGCCAGCAGCAGGAATACGGCGACAAGTATCCACGCAAAGATATGCAAGCCTCTGGGGATGCCTATATGGCTATTGGAGAATGCAAGGCCTGCTGCCAGGCCGATTCCCATCAGAGCGAGACCAGCGTATTCTGCAGGTGAAATATCCGCTGAGTTGAATTTTTGCAGGACGCGGATCATCGGGGCGGTACGAAAGCTGAGAGGTGGAGCGCTTGCACCAATGGCAGAAAAGTCTGCCATTGGTGAAGGGAGTATCGTTTGACCTGGCGCCTGATAAACCCTTGCTCACCGTCAACACCCGTCAAACACTTGAAAGTGTAACAAGGCTTTCGGAAGGAATGAAGACTTTCAGCGCTTCAGAAAGCACTGGATCACACTTGAAAAATCCGCTCCGCCCTGGCCTGAAGAGGAATGCATGGCATAAAGTGCGCGGGCCATGCCGCCCAGTGGCGTGGAGGCCTTGACTGCCATGGCGTTTTCCTGGGCCAGGCCCAGGTCCTTGAGCATGAGGTCGGTGCCAAAGCCGCCTGCGTAGCTCTTGGAGGCGGGGGCGTTTTCGTGGACGCCGGGGAAGGGGTTGTATTTTTCCAGGGCCCAGTTGCCGCCCGAGCTTCGGCGCATGATTTCGCTGAGGACTTTGGGGTCCAGGCCGTTGGCCACGCCCAGTGCGATGGCTTCGCTGGTGCCGATCATGAGGATGCCCAGCAGCATGTTGTTGCAGATCTTGGCGGTCTGGCCCGCGCCCACGGCGCCGGCGTGGAAGATGTTGGCGCCCATTTTTTCGAGCAGGGGGCGGGCGCGTTCGAGGTCGGCGTCGCTGCCGCCCACCATGAAGGTGAGGGTGCCTGCAATGGCGCCGCCCGTGCCGCCGGAGACGGGGGCGTCGATGAAGGCAATGCCTGCGGCCTGGGTGGCCTTGGCGACCTTTTGGCTGGTGGCGGCGGCGATGGTGGAGCTGTCGATGATGAGCGCGCCCTTGGCAATGCGCTGCAGCAGGCCGGCCGCGCCGTCACGGCCGAGGAAGAGGCCTTCCACGTGCTGGCTGGCGGGCAGCATGGAGACCACGGCTTCGGCGCCCTGCACGGCGTCCTCGGCGCTGGCGGCAATGCTCACGCCCTCCGCAGCGACCTTGGCGCAGGCGTCCTTGGAGAGGTCGAAGGCCTTGACCGTGTGGCCGGCCTTGTGCAGGTTGATGGCCATGGGGCCGCCCATGTTGCCGAGTCCGATGAATGCGATCTGCATGTGCTTGTCTCCTGTGTTGTGAAGCTTGTGGTGTGTCTCAGTGGCCGGTGTCGCCGGTGTACTTTTCGCCGGGTTTCATGTCGCCGGTGTCCTTGTCGCCGTTCGCAATGTCGGCGCCGCGTTCCTTGAGCAGGGAGCGCAGGATGCCGCGATGGCAGCGCGCCTCCTGCTCGCAGTAGCAGCCGATGGCAAAGGCGCTGTGCTGCGAGAGGGCGGCGAGCAGGTCCAGGGTGCGGCTGGCGGCGGGTTCGGCCATTTCCTTGCGGAATTTGCGCACGAATTGCTGCCAGAGCTTGTCGGCCTCGGCCTGCTGGCCGTGGTCCTGCAGGCGGTGCGATTCGAGCGCGGTGTGCATGGTGTCGGGCTGGGGCGAGAGTTCGGGGTACCAGACGTCGTAGTAGTCGCGGCTGGCGAATTCGGCCTTGGGCACGCCGCGCGGCGGGCGGCGCACGGTGCCTATGCGCAGGCCTTCATCGGCGTGGCGGGGGCTGCCTAGCTGGACGATGCGGATGGGCATGGGGCTCTCCTGCAAAGGCGGCTTATTCGTCGCCGAAGATGGGGTGCTTGCGTGTGCGGCGCCCGGCCGGGGCGGGCGGCGCTGGCGGTGTCTTTGCGTCGGCGGGCGCGGGTTCGCTGGCCTGGGCCTTGCGCTTTTTCGGGGGCGTGGCCTTGGCGTGGGGGTTGAAGGCCAGGGCCTGGGCAATCCAGTGCTGCCACTGCTGGCGCGTGGCGTAGGCGGCGGGGCCGATGAAGAAGTAGCCGTCCATCTGGCCCTTGGACGAGAGCGGGCGCAGGCCCGGCGTCTCGGCCACGGCGGCGTGCTGCGAGGGCGGCAGGCGCACCAGCAGTTCGTCGTCTTCCACGCCCAGGCACAGCTTGCCGTTGACCATGAAGACATGGCAGCCGAACATGCGCTTTTCCTGCACGTCGTCGCAGCCGGCCAGGGCTTCGCGCACGGCGTCTATGAGGTGCAGCGTGGTGTCGGAGAGCGGGCGGGCGGGCATGGCGTGGGCTGGATGTGGATGGATCAGCGGATCATGTCGGGCGCATCGCCTTCCAGCATGCGCCGCGCGATGATGACGCGCATGATTTCGTTCGTGCCTTCGAGGATCTGGTGCACGCGGGCATCGCGCATGAGGCGCTCCAACGGGTATTCGCGGATGTAGCCGTAGCCGCCGTGCAGCTGCAGGGCTTCGTTGCAGACCATGAAGCCGGCGTCAGTGGCAAAGCGCTTTGCCATGGCGCAGTAGGTGGAGGCGTCGCGCGCACCGGTATCGAGCTTGGAGGCGGCCAGGCGCACCATCTGGCGCGCGGCCACGAGTTCGGTGGCCATGTCTGCCAGCTTGAACTGCAGGGCCTGGAAGCTGGCAATGGGCTTGCCGAACTGCTTGCGCTCGTGCATGTACTGCTGGGCCTGGGTCAGCGCGCCTTGGGCGGCGCCCACGGAGCAGGTGGCGATGTTGATGCGCCCGCCGTCCAGGCCCTTCATGGCGATCTTGAAGCCTTCGCCCTCGCGGCCCAGCAGGTTCTGAGCGGGTATGCGCACGTTGTCGAAGCTGATGACGCGCGTGGGCTGGCTGTTCCAGCCCATCTTCTCTTCCTTCTTGCCGTAGCTGATGCCGGGCAGGTCGGCGGGCACGGCAAAGGCGGAGATGCCGCTGGCGCCAGAGCCTGCGTCACCCGTTCTGGCCATCAGCACCAGCATGTCGGTGCTGCCCGCGCCGCTGATGAAGGCCTTGGCGCCGTTGATGACGTATTCGTGGCCCGCCAGTTCGGCCCGGGTCTTGAGCGAGCCGGCGTCCGAGCCCGCGCCGGGCTCGGTCAGGCAGTAGCTGGCCAGCTTGCGGCCGCTGGTCAGGGCTTCGCCCCATTCGGCGCGCACGGCGTCGGTGGCCCAGGTGCCCAGCATCCAGGTGGCCATGTTGTGGATGGTGATGAAGGCGGTGGTGGAGGGGTCGACGGCGGCCAGTTCCTCGAAGACCATGGTGGCGTCCAGGCGCGGCAGCTGCAGGCCGCCCGCGTTCTCGGGCGCGTACAGGCCGCAAAAGCCCAGTTCGCCCGCCTTGGCGATGGCCTCGCGCGGGAAGATGGATTCACGGTCCCAGTGCGCGGCATGGGGCGCGAGTTCGGCCTGGGCAAAGGCGCGGGCCGATTCGGCAAAGGCGCGCTGGTCGTCGTTGAGTTCGAAGTCCATGGCTGGCTTGTCTCCTGCGTTGGGCTCTGGGGCCCTTGTTGTTCTGGGGGTGGCTTTCGGCGCCTGTCAGTGCTGCAGCCAGCGCTCCAGCGCCTGCATGCGCTCCTGTGTCGCGGCCGTGAGGCATTCGTGGTACAGGCGCGGGCCTTCGGGCTGGGTTTCGCTGTCGCGCGTTGCGGCCTTGCAGCGCGCCGTGCGGCCCTTGATCCAGCCGTTCTGGTCATGGCGCAGGCCCGTGCGCTTGCCCTGGGGCAGTTGCTGCATGACGTCCAGGTAGCGGATGTTGAGCGCGGTGTCGGCCTCCTGGAAGGCCTGGACCGCGCAGGCATTGCGGCTGGCGGCGGCGGTGGAGGCCGGGTCGCAGGCTGCACCGGCCTGCGCGTGAAGGCTTAGGGGCAGGGCGGCCAGGGCGGTGAGCAAGGCGGCACCCAGGCTCCGGGAGAGGAAGGCGGTCATTGAAAAACGCATGCCGCCATCATCCCAGAGCCGGGGCCTGCCCCGGATCAATCCAGGCCCGCCCACCCGTGCATCAGCGCAGGCTGATGGTGGTGTTCACGCCCTGGCTGGTGGTGCTGTCGTCGAACCAGCGCGCCGTGACGGTCTTGGTCTGCGTATAGAACAGCACGACCTGCTTGCCGTAGGGCCCCAGGTCGCCCAGCTTGGAGGCGCGGCTGCCCGTGAAGGAGAACAGCGGAACCGGCACGGGAATCGGCACGTTGATGCCGACCTGGCCCACGTCGATGTCTTCCTGGAACTTGCGCGCCGCAGCGCCCGACTGCGTGAAGATGGCCGTGCCGTTGCCGTTGGGGTTGGCGTTGATGAACTCGATGGCCTCGTCCAGGCTGTCGGCAGCCGCCAGGCACAGCACGGGGCCGAAGATTTCCTGGTCATACACGCTCATGCCGGGCTTGACGCCGCTGAACACGGTGGGGCCGACGAAGTTGCCCTTGTCGTAGCCGGCCACCTGGGGCTTGCGGCCGTCCAGTTCCAGCTTGGCGCCGTCGGCCAGGCCGCGTTCAATCAGGCTTTCCACACGCGACAGCGCCGCACAGGACACCAGCGGGCCCACGTCGGTGCCGGGCTCGGTGCCGCCGCTGACCTTCAGGGTCTTGGACTTTTCCACCAGCTCGGGAATCCACTTCTGTGCATCGCCCACCAGCACGGCCACCGACAGCGCCATGCAGCGCTGGCCTGCCGCACCGAAGGCTGCGCCCAGCAGGGCGTTGAGCGTTTGCTCCTTGTTGGCGTCGGGCATGACGATGGCGTGGTTCTTGGCGCCCATCATGCATTGCACGCGCTTGCCGGCCAGGCTGGCACGGTTGTAGACATGGGTGCCGACCTTGGTGGAGCCCACGAAGCTGATGGCCTTGATGTCGGGGTGATCGCAGATGGCGTTGACCACGTCCTCGCCGCCGTGCACCACGTTCAGCACGCCGGGCGGAATGCCGGCTTCCAGAGCCAGCTCGCACAGGCGCATGGTGACCATGGGGTCCTGCTCGGAGGGCTTGAGCACGAAGGTGTTGCCCGTGGCGATGGCCATGGGGAACATCCACAGCGGAATCATGGCCGGGAAGTTGAAGGGGGTGATGCCCGCGCACACGCCCAGGGGCTGCAGCACGGAATAGGTGTCCACGCCGTTGGCCACGTTGTTGGCCAGCTCGCCCAACTGCAGCGAGCCGATGTTGGCCGCATGCTCCACCACTTCCAGGCCGCGGAAGACATCGCCCTCCGCGTCAGGCAGGGTCTTGCCCTGTTCGGCGGTCAGCAGGGCGGCCAGCTCCTTCATGTTCTCGCGGATCAGTTGCTGCAGCTTCAGGAAGATGCGGGCGCGCTGGCCAATGGGGGTCTTGCGCCAGGTCTTGAAGGCTTCCTTGGCGTTGGCGACGGCGGCGTTGACCTCGTCAGGCGTGGCAAAGGGCACGCGGGCCAGCACTTCCTGCGTGGCCGGGTTGACCACATCGCGCCATTGGGTGCTTTGGGATTCGACCAGCTTGCCGTTGATCAGCAGCTTGACCGTGGGCGCCAAAACCTTGGCGGACGTGGATGCATTCATGGCTTGTCTCCTGTTGCGGTGGTGTCAGCCCGGCATGCGTGCGCCGGGCGTTCATCGCATGGTAGCTGTGCGGTTTTTCGCAAGCAATGGAGATATGTGCAGTATTCATGTGCGTTTTTGCACAGGCTGGCGCAAAAAAGAGCATGGCCTGCGGCAGGCGCAGGCCATGCTGGTTCAGGCGGTCAGCGGCTCAGTCCGTGCCGGTGGCCGGCAGGCGGGCGTCGTCGGAAGGAGCCGGGGTCTGAACGGCGCGGGCGCCGGGCTTGCGCAGCGGCTCCAGCTTCACGCGGGCATTGGCGCCCAGGCCGGACTCCAGCTTGGCCAGCAGGCGCAGCAGCTCCTGCAGCTCGCCGTCTTCCAGCGGGGACACCAGGCGGTGGTAGGCCTGGTCCACCAGCGGCACGCTGGCGGCCAGAAGGGCGCGGCCCTTGTCGGTCAGCGTCAGTTCGTGCTGGCGGCGGTCGCGCGTGCTCAGGGCGCGGTGCACGTATTCGCGCTCTTCCAGCCCGCGCACCAAGCGCAGCGTGGTCACCTTGTCAAAGCCCATGGCGCGGGCCAGGGAGCTTTGGTCGGAGCCGGGGGAGGCGTCGATCAGAACCAGGGCGCCGTACTGTGGCGGCGTCAGTCCCAGGGGACGGCATTGCTCTTCAAAAATGCCGACCGAAATCTGGTGGGCGCGCCGCAGCAAAAAGCCAGGGCGCTGATATAGCGGCAGTGGTGCAGGCGTCATCGTGTCCATATGCGTCTAGTATTCTTGCAGAAGTGTCCAGTATTCATTCGATTTCCACCAATTGTGCCCATTTTGGTGCATGATTACCATGCGTTTGCATGCTAACTACAAAAGAGGTCTACATGCGAAATTTTGTTGGCAGACGGCAATTTTTGAAGACGAGCGGATTGGGAGTATTGGGTTTACCCGTAGCAGGTGCCATCGCCAGTACCGAGAGTGTGCCTCTGAAATTGATTGTGCCTTTCACTCCGGGTACTGGAATCGACACGATTGCGCGAACGATCGGTCCTTTGCTCGCCAAGCGCCAGGGCCGGCCCGTGGTGGTGGAGAACAAGCCGGGCGCCTCTGGAAATATCGGAACCGAGGCCGTTGTGCGCTCGCCCGCCAATGGCCAGACGCTTTTGGTGACAGTGAATACCCTGGTGATGAATGCATCGCTGTATCCCACATTGCCATTCAATCCGCTGACAGACCTCGAACCTGTGACGCTGACCAGTTGGGGGCAGTTGATTTTGGTGACGCCCACGGCCTCGGCCTATCAGACGGCAGCCGATCTGGTGAAGGCCGCCAAGGCCTCGCCGGGCCGTATCAATTACGCCTCGCCGGGAGTGGGCACTCCGCACCATATGGCCATGGAGCTTTTCAAGAGCACGGCCGGGGTGTCGATCACGCACATCCCGTATCGCGGAACAGGCCCGGCGCTGACGGACCTGCTGGGCGGCCAGGTGGAATGCATGTTCCTGCCCATTCATGTGGCATTGACGCATGTGAAGGCCGGCAAGCTGCGCGCGCTGGGCATTGGCAGCCAGCGGCGCCACCCGCTGCTGCCCGATGTGCCCACGCTCAAGGAGGCCAAGGCGGGCGATGTGAACGTGGATATGTGGTACGGCGTGTTTGCGCCGGCCGGCATGCCGGCGGACCAGGTCGATGCCCTCAATCGCGAGATCCGCGCGATTTTGGCGTCGGATGAAGTCCGGCATGCCTTCGCGCCCCAGGGCATGGATCCGGCCGGCAGCACGCCGGCCGAGTTCAAGGCCCTGGTGCAAAAGGACGCCCGGCGCTGGGCCGATCTGGTCAAGGCGCGGGGGATTACCGCCGAGTAGGCGGGACGGGCGCCCAAGGCGCCCCTGGAGAAAGCATGGAGAGTCAGCGGATGAAAGTAGCGATCGTGGGGGGCGGCATCGGAGGCCTGTGCCTGGCATTGGCCCTGCATCAAAGAGGCATTGCCTGCGAAGTCTTCGAGGCCGTGCCCGAGGTCCGCGAGATCGGCGCGGGCATTACCCTGCTGCCGCATGCCATGCGCGAACTCAGCGACCTGGGCCTGCAGCCGCAGCTGGAGGCCCAGGCGATCGAGAACCTGGAGAGCGTGTTCTTCAACCGCTATGGCCAGTTCGTCTACCGCGAGCCGCGTGGCCGCCATGCCGGCTACGAACTGCCCGAGCTGGGCATACACCGGGGCCGCCTGCACCGCGTTCTCTTCGAGGCCGCCGTGCAGCGCCTGGGCCCGGGTGCCGTGCACACGGGCCACCGCTGCGTGCGCGTGGACCAGTCGGCCCATGGCGCCACCGTGCATTTCGCGCCGGATGCCCAGGGCCATGTGCCGCCGTCCGCCACGGCCGACATCGTCGTGGCCTGCGATGGCGTCAACTCCGCCGTGCGGCGCCAGTTCTATCCGCAGGAGGAGCTGGCCTTCGGCGGCATCAACACCTGGCGCGGCGTCTCGCGCTTCAAGCCCATCCTCACGGGCAAGAGCTATCTGCGCATCGGCTCGGTCGATACCGGCAAGATGGTGATCTATCCCATCGAGGACAACGTCGACGGCCAGGGCATGCAGCGCATCAACTGGGTGGCCGAGATCCGCGACCCGCAGATGCGCATGAATGACTGGAATCGCGCCGGGCGCATGGAGGATGTGCTGGAGATTTTTGGCGGCTGGAGCTTCGACTGGCTGGATGTGCCGGCCCTGATCCGCTCGGCCGAGACCATCTTCGAGTACCCCATGGTGGACAAGGACCCCGTGGACCAGTGGAGCTTCGGCCGCGTGACCCTGCTGGGCGATGCCGCCCACCCCATGTATCCGCGCGGCTCCAACGGCTCGGCCCAGGCCATGCGCGATGCGCGGGTGCTGGCCGACCTGCTGGCCGCCGACCCGCAAGGCGACCCGCAAGGCGACCCGCTGGCGCTGCTGGCCGCCTATGAGGCCAGCCGCCTGCCCGCCACCAGCCAGGTGGTGCTGACCAACCGCTCCACGCCGCCCGACTTCATCATCATGAAGGCGGACGAGCTCAGCGGCGGCCAGCCCTTCGGCCATATCGACGAGTTGATCAGCCAGGACGAGCTGCGTGCCATTGCCCGCCATTACGAGCAGGTGGCGGGGTTTGCGAATCCGCAGTCGCAAGGGTGAAGTGGTTGGGCAATGAGCTGGCTTGGCAGGTATTCAGTATTGCATCCCGACTCTTTTTAGGTCCCTGCCGGGCGGTTGTTTTTCGAGGCCGGGTTTCGGCCCGGCGGCCGACCTCCTTTCTTGTCGCGCGACAAGAAAGGAGGCAAAGAAACGCGCCCAAATGCCCGCGTCCCCTTCGCTTCGCTACGGGGCAGGCACGAGCATATGGGGAGGAGGGGCCGGGGTGCGGGGGCGACAGGGCGCTACGCCCCGTTGCTTTGTCTATTCGGTGCTCTCAATCCAGGCTGATATTCGCCTTCTGGATCAGCAGCTTGTACTGGTCCGCCTTGGTCCTTGCGAATTTCTCCATTTCCGGCACTTCCCAGGTGATGGGCTGGAAGGCGAAGGTGGCGAATTTCTCGCGCACCTGCGGGTCCTGCAGCACGGCGACCACGTCGGCATGGATCTTGTCGCGCAGGGCGGCTTCCACGCCCTTGGGCGCCAGCAGGGAGACGAAGGAGTTCACGATCAGGTCGGCGGGGCCGCCCGATTCGGCCACGGTGGGCACGTCGGGCATCTGGGCGATGCGCTGGGGTGCGGCCACGGCCAGGTAGCGGATCTTGCCGGATTTGTAGATGCCCTGGCTGGAGGGAATGCTGGCAAAGCTCCAGGCCGGATCGCCATTGGCCACCGAGGTGTAGAGCTGGCTGACCTCGCGGTAGGGCACATGCGTCATCTTGCTACCGGTCAGGAAGTCCAGCCATTCGCCGCCCAGGTGGCCTGGGCTGCCCACGCCCCAGGAGCCGTAGCTGACCTTGCCGGGCTCCGACTTGGCCGCCTTGATCAGGTCGCCCATGCTCTTCCACGGCGAGTTCGTGGGCACGGCCACGAAGAAGGGCGTGAGGAACAGCGGCGCCACCGGGTCGAAGTGCTGCAGCGGATGGAAGTTGCGCTGCTTGTAGAGGTAGGGCAGGGCGGAGACATGTTCGCTGTCGAGTTGCAGCAGCGTGTAGCCGTCGGGCTTGGCGCGGCGTGCGGCTTCGATGGCGACAAAGCCGCCGCCGCCTGGGCGGTTGTCCACGGTCACGCCCTGCTTCCAGCGGGCGGAAAGCTTTTCTCCCACGATGCGCAGCACGGCGTC
Organism: Delftia sp. RIT313; assembly: GCF_000632165.1. Taxonomy (NCBI): domain Bacteria; kingdom Pseudomonadati; phylum Pseudomonadota; class Betaproteobacteria; order Burkholderiales; family Comamonadaceae; genus Delftia; species Delftia sp. RIT313. Next base: position 26,835 of record NZ_JFYT01000081.1, read on the forward strand.
AGGGCCGCTGCCCACGGCAAAGGCCGTGATCACGGTGACGGGGCGCGTGGGAAAGCTGGCGGTGCTGCTGGAGCCTGCCTGCGCCCAGGCGCAATGCAGCGGGGCGATGGAGGCCAGCAGCAGGGCTGCGCCTGCAAGGGCCTTGCGGCGGGAGGGGGCGGCGTCGAGGCGGTTGGATGGGGATGCTTTCACAGTCTGTCTCCTGTTGGATCTGCTTTTTTCACTGCTTGCAATGCCCCGGTCCTTCTGGCGAGGACTCGGGGCGAGGTAGGGCTGCCGGCAAAGGCGCGGCGAGGTTCAGGCGAGGTTCAGCCGGCGTCAGGCTGGGCCAGGGGCGCGGCCTGCGCAAAAGCGGGCAGGGCCGCGCAGGCCCTGTCCACAGCGCTGATCAGCGGCCAGCGGTCCAGGTCCACGCCAAAGCGGCGTGCGCTTTCGATCTGGGGCACCAGGTAGACATCGGCCAGCGTGGGTGCGTGGCCGAAGCAAAAGTCGCCGCGCTGCGTGTCACGTGCCAGCAGGGCCTCGATGGCGTCGAAGCCGTCGGCAATCCAGGTGGCACACCAGGCGTTGATGGCGGCCTCGTCCGCACCGAACTGGCGGCGCAGGGTCTGCAGGATGCGGCGGTTGTTGATGGGATGCACGTCGCAGCCCACGATGGCGGCCAGCGCGCGCACCTGGGCGCGGTCCTCGGGGTCGGCGGGCAGCAGCGGCGGCTGGGGGTGGCGTTCCTCCAGCCACTCGATGATGGCCGGCGACTGGATCAGCGTGCGGCCGTCGTCCAGCGTCAGCGCCGGCACCAGGCCCTGCGGGTTGACCTGCTTGAACGGCGCCTGGGCCTGCTCGTCCACGCGCAGGTCCACGGGAAAGTAGTCAGGGCGCAGGCCCTTGAGGTTGAGCGCGATGCGCAGGCGGTGCGAGGTGCCGCTGCGGAAAAAGCTGTAGAGCTTCATGGTGGTGGTCTCCCCGGTCTTATTCAGGCTGGCCCACGGTGAGCGCGATCTCGCCCACGCCCTGCACATGGCCGGTGATGCGGTCGCCCGGCAGCACGGCGCCCACGCCCTCGGGCGTGCCCGTGTAGATGAGGTCGCCGGGCTGCAGGTGATAGAACAGCGAGAGGTCGGCAATGATTTCGCGGATGTTCCAGATCAGCTTGTCCACGTCGGACTGCTGCTTTGTCTCGCCATTGACGGCCAGTGCAATGGCGCCGGATTCGATCACCTGGCCCGGCATGGGCACGATCTCGCTGGCCACCGAGGACTGCTCCACGTCCTTGCCCAGATCCCAGGGCCGGCCCTTGTCGCGCGCCACCAGCTGCAGGTCGCGGCGCGTCATGTCCAGGCCGCAGGCGTAGCCGTAGATGTGTTCATGCGCCTGGTCCGCCGCAATGCGAAAACCCGGCTTGCCGATGGCCACCACCAGTTCCATCTCGAAGTGGTAGCTGTTCGTCTCGGGCGGGTAGGCCACGGTGGCACCCGATTCTGTCAGGGTGGAGGGGGCCTTGGTGAAGTAGAAGGGGCGCTCGACGCTCTTGTCCACCGGGCGGCCCATTTCGACGGCATGGGCGTGGTAGTTGCGGCCCACGAAGAACAGGCGGTTCACGGGCAGGCGCTGCGTGCTGCCGCGCACGGGCAGGGATTGGACGGGGGGCGGGGTCCAGAGGTATTGGGG
>NZ_JFYT01000082.1:0-15646 GCF_000632165.1 Delftia sp. RIT313
GGTCACAGGGGGGCACGCAGGGTGGGCCCGGGCAGCCGCTGCGCGTGTACTTCCTGCAGGGTGACGAGCTGCGCTCGGTCGGTGTCAGCCGCCTGGCCCATGTGGAAACCGCCTTCGCCATGACGGTGCACAAAAGCCAGGGCTCGGAGTTCGAGCACACGGCCCTGGTTCTGCCCTCGCGCGGCGGCAGCGTGCTGGGGCGCGAGCTGGTCTACACCGGCATCACGCGCGCCCGTCAGGCCTTCTCGCTGTTCTCCGAGGTGCCGGGCCTGCTGGCCTCGGCCGTTGGCAGCCCCACGCAGCGCGCCAGCGGGCTGCTGCGCTGGCTGCAGGACTGAGGCGGGCAGGGCGGCGGCTCAGGCCGGAGTCTTGTCGCTGGCGTAGCGGGACATCATCAGCGCCGTATTGGTCTTGCGGTCGGCATTGACCTGCTGCACCGTGGGCCGCTCGGCCATGCGCGCCAGGTACTCGCGCACAGGCAGGTCGGCCAGCACGTCGCGCCCGCCAACGATCTTGCTGGCCGCGCTGACCAGGGGCAGGTGGACGATGGCGCAGCAGTCGGCCAGCGTGAAGCTGTCGCCCGCCACAAAGGGTGAGAAACGCGCGAGTTTGGCGAAGGCCGCCACGTTCTTGTCGAGCTGGGCCAGCGTGCGCTCCCGGGTGGAGTCGCTGACCTGGCCGCCGAAGAAGGCCTGCGGGTAGAGGATGCGCGCCACCAGCTCCAGGTGCAGGTCCAGGTACAAGCACAGCTCGCGCACCTTGGCGGCCTCGAAGGCGTCGGCCGGCAGCAGGGAAGGGGAGGGCGACAGCGTCTCCACGTACTCGACCATGGCGGCCGACTCGCACAGGCCACGGCCGTCGTCGATGCGCAGGTACGGCACCTTGCCCAGCGGCGACAGTGCCATATCGGTCTCGCCCAGCCAGTCCAGTTCCTCGTTGAAGGGCAGCTGCTTTTCCAGCAGAGCCAGCTTGACCTTGTTGTAGTAGTTGCTGGCCGCGAATCCGCACAGGGTGAGCATGGGTGTCTCCTTAGGTTGTTTGTGGTGAAGGCGAGGGTGCGCGCCTGTGATGGTAGGGGCGGGCAGGGCATGGCGCGGTCCCGGAGATGACGACTGGGGCAGACCCCTAGAATGGCGCCATGCCGCTTCGCCTGCCCTCCACCTTGGCTGCCTGCGCCCGCTGGGTGCTGGGGCTGTGGCTGTGCGTGGCGCTGGCATCGGCGTTTGCGCCGCTGGCGCGTGCCTCGGGCTGGGAGCGCCTGTGCTCGGCCGCTGGCGAATCGGTCTGGGTGCCATCGCCGGCCGGTCAGGACAATGCCCTTGCCGGAAGCCACGGCATCGACTGCCCGCTGTGCCTGCCCCCGCTGGCGCCGCCGCCCGCCCGGTGCAGTGCGGCCCCGGCACCGCTGATGGCAGATGCGCCGCCACGGGCGCACCCGGCCTCCGTCCACAGCGTGGCCATGCCGGCCTTGCCGCAGGCCCGCGCCCCGCCCCGGTGACTCCCCATTTCAATCCCTGCCTCTTTCGCTTGGCTTTTGTTTTTTGCAAGGCACACAGACCGTGCTGCAACGTATTGAATTTTCTGGAGAAACCGTGATGACACTGCGTCAATGGACCACCCCTTTCCTGATCGCCGCCTCCCTGTCCATGGGCCTGGCCCATGCCCATGCCGATGCGGCCCACGTCAAGGCCGACGCCGCCTGGGCGCGTGCCAGCGTGCCGGGCCAGCAGGCCACGGGCGCCTTCATGCGCCTGACGGCCGAGGAGCCGCTGCGCCTGGTGGGTGTGGAGTCGCCCGCCGCCGGCGTGGCCGAGGTGCATGAAATGAAGATGGAAGGCGATGTGATGCGCATGCGCGCCATCGACGGCCTGGACCTGCCCAAGGGCGTGGCCGTGGACCTGAAGCCCGGCGGCTACCACGTCATGCTGCAGCAGCTCAAGAGCCCGCTGCTCAAGGACAGCCAGGTGCCCATCACCCTGGTGTTCAAGGATGCCAAGGGCGAAACCTCGCGCCTGAGCCTGCAGGTCCCCGTGCGCGCCATGGCGCCCGGCGCGGCGGCTGCCCCGGCAGCGGGCCACGGCGGCGGCCACGCAGGCCATTCGCACTGAGCCAGCGCCATTGCACCGGGTTTGTGCGCAGCCGCATGCGCATGACTTGCCGTGGACTTGGCGTGTGCCTGGGTTAAGCTGGGGGTATGGCCGGCATCCTTCGCCGGCATGCTCTTCCAACCCAGTCCTAGCGAGTGCTGCCATGAGTGACGCGTCCTCCTTCGGTTTCGGCAAGTTCATCCCCGGTTTCGACTTCCTGCAGGGCCTGGCCCAGAGCGCGGGATCGGCCACGGCCCGGCCCCTGGGGCGCCTGCCCGAATGGGTGGCGCCCACGGTGAGCATCGAGGAGGTGGACAAGCGCATCACCGAACTCAAGGCCGTGCAGTTCTGGCTGGATCAAAATGGCAAGGCGCTGGCCGCCACCATCCAGGCCCTGGAAGTGCAGCGCATGACGCTGTCCACCCTGCAGGGCATGAACGTCAGCATGGGTGAACTGGCGCAGGCCTTCCAGTTCCCCGCCGCTGCAGCCGCCACCGCTGCTGCAGCCACTGCGGGCAAAGGCGCCGCCAGCGCGGGGCAGTCCGACCACTCGGACTGGCCCATGTCCTCCGCCGGCAAGGCCGGCAAGCAGGAAAAGCCGCAGGCCGCGCCCGCGCAGCCCCCTGCCGAGCCGCCTGCGGCCGCTGCATCCGCGGATGCCGGCAGCAAGGCCTCCGGCCCCGAGGCTTCTGCGCCCAAGGACGAGCCGGCCCAGGCCGCCGCCATGGGCCAGGCCATGCAATGGTGGGGCGCACTGACCCAGCAATTCCAGCAGATCGCCGCCAAGGCCATGGCCGAGCCCATGGCCCCCGAGGCCGTGGCTGCCGCACAGCGCGCCACCGGCATGGCCGGCGACATCGCCAAGGCCGCCATGGACCGCATGACGGCCCAGGCTGGCGCCTTCGCCGCGCAGGCAGGCAAGGCGGCTGCACCGGCGGCCAAGGCCCCGGCCGGAGCTGGCAAGGCGGCTGCGAAATCGCCAGCCAAGGCTCCACCGAAAGCTCCAGCCAAAGCGCCAGCCAAGGCAGCGGCCAGGAAGACGGCGGCAAAGACCACTGCAAAGACAACAGCCAAGGCACCGGCCGCAGGCAAGGCGCCGGCCAAGAGCCGGCCACCGCGCTGAGCGGGACGGCGGCTCCCATGGATGGTCTAGAGCCCTCCGCAAGCCGGGCGCTGGCAGGGCTAGAAAGAAGGTTGGAATGTCGTTGTTTCCTGTAGGCCATGCCAGCCATTCCGACTGGCGCGCCGCGGCCGATGCGGTGCTGCTGCAACTGCGCTCGCAGATGGCCGATCCGGGCCACGCGCAGCGGCCCCGACTGGGCTTGGTGTACCTGTCCCACGCGCATGCCGCCCATGCAAGGCCGCTGCTGCAGCATCTGGCCAGGGCCTTGCCCCATGTGGCGGACTGGGCTGGCTGCTCGGCCGGTGGCGTGCTGGCCATGTCCCATGAATACCTGTCCGGCTCCGCGCTCGCGGTGATGCTGCTCGATGTGCCGGCCGCGCACTACCGCCTGTATTCGGGCCTGGCGCCCTTGCATGCGCCGGGCGGCGAGGCCGGGTTCACGGCCCATTCGGCCCTGGTCCATGCCGGAGGCGGCCAGCCCGAGCTGGCCGAGTTGCTGTACGAGCTGTCCGAGCGCACCGAGTCCGGCCTGCTGTTCGGCGGCGTGGGCGATGACGGGGACGATGGCGTGGAGGGCGTGCAGATCGCCTGCCGCACCGAGGACCTGCATGCGCAGCATGCGGATGCGCGCGGCATTTTCAGCGGAGGCTTCTCGGGCGTGGCCTTCGGTGCGGGCGTGCCCTGCATCACGGGCATGGCCCAGGGCTGCGTGCCGCTGGGCGAGGGCCTGGAGATCACCGAGGCGCGCGGCGCCCTGGTCACCGGGCTCAATGGCGATCCGGCCTTGCAGCGCCTGCTGCAACTGCTGGGCGTGGAGCTGGAAGGCAGCGACTGGCAGCCCGCGCTGACCACGGTGCGCAGCACGCTGGCGGCCATTGCGCCGCCAGGCCGGGGCATGGCCCACGGCGTGCTCACCGAAGAGGCCCAGGTGCTGACCCTGGTCGGGCTGGACCCGCTGCGCCAGGGCGTGGCCCTGTCATCGGCCGTGGAGGCCGGGCATTCGGTGATCTTCTGCCGCCGCCAGGCCCAGGTCGCGCGCCAGGAACTGCTGCAACTGGGCGCTGCGCTGCGCGATGCGGCGGAGCCCGAGGAGGCGGCGCCCGAAGGCGAGGCACAGCCCCGCATCCGTGGCGCCATCTACATCAGTTGCCGGGGCCGCGGCGGCGGCCTGTTCGGCGGCCCCGATGCCGAGCTGCGCACCCTGCGCCACGCACTGGGCGATGTGCCATTGATCGGCTTCGTCGCCGAAGCCGAGATCATGGACGCCCGCCTGCACCGCTTCGCCGGGGTGTTGACGGTGTTCACTGCCTAGGCGCCGTACACGCCGTCTGAACCTCAGACCGCGCGCGGGCGCACCGTGCCTGCGCTGCGATCCGGGTCCATGGCTGCGGCCCCCAGAAAATCGAAATCCACGGCCGGCTGCCTGCCGCTGACCAGGTCGGCCAGCGCCATGCCGGAGCCGCAGGCATGGGTCCAGCCCAGCGTGCCGTGGCCGGTGTTCAGGAACAGGTTGGCGATGGGCGAGCGTCCGATCAGCGGCACATTGCTGGGTGTGGCGGGGCGCAGGCCGCTCCAGAACTGGGCGCGCCCGGTATCGCCGGCGCCGGGGAACAGCTGCTGCACGCGCCGCACGATGGCCTCGCAGCGCACGGGGTCCAGGTTGCGGTCGTAGCCGTTGAACTCGGCCGTGCCGGCAATGCGCAGGCGGTCGCCCTGCGCGCCCGTGTAGCGCGAGAACACCAGCTTGAACTCATCGTCCGTGAGGCTGACCTGGTAGGCCTTGGCGGGGTCCAGCACCGGCAGGGTCACGGAGTAGCCCTTGGCCGGGTAGATGGGCAGGTGCAGCCCCAGCGGCTGGGCCAGCAGCGGGCTGAACGAGCCCATGGCCAGCACATAGGCGTCGCCCTGGATGCGTTCGTAGCGGCCATCGGCATTGGTCACCTCCACATGGTCGATATGGCGGCTGGCGCCCGCACCCGTGGTGCGCAGCGCCATGACGTGGTGGCCGTGGCGGAACTGCACGCCCGTGGTGGTGGCAATGCGTGCCAGCTCGCGCGTGAAGAGGTTGGCGTCGCCCGATTCATCCTCGGCCGTATAGGTGGCGCCCGCTATCTGCCCGCGCACATGGGCCAGGGCCGGCTCCAGGCGCACGGCTTCGTCGGCGTCGATCAGGCGGCGGTCGCAGCCCAGGGCCTGCATCTGCTCGGTGGGCTTGAGCGCGCCCTCGAACTCGCGGGCGTTCGTGTAGAAGTGCAGGATGCCCTGCATGCGCTGCTCGTACTGGATGCCGGTGTCCGACCGCAGCTGCTGCAGAGCCTCTCGGCTGTAGGTGCCCAGGCGAACGATCTGCTGGATGTTGTGGCGCGTGCGCGCGGGCGTGCAGTTGCGCAGGAAGGACAGGCCCCAGAGCCACTGGCGCATGTCGGCGCGCAGGCGGAACAGCAGGGGGGCATCCTGACGGCCCAGCCAGCCCAGCAACTTCAGCGGTGCGCCGGGGTTGGCCCAGGGCTCGGCATGGCTGACCGAGATCTGCCCGCCGTTGGCAAAGCTGGTTTCGGCGCCGGGCGCAGCCTGGCGGTCGATGACGGTCACTTCATGACCGAGAGATTGCAGATAGTAGGCCGAGGCGGTGCCGATCAGGCCGGCTCCGAGAACGATGACGCGCATGACAATGCCCTTTCAAAGGCATGTGCCGGTCACGCGGAAGCTGGTAGCTATGGATTCAATAGCAAGCAGCCGGCGTCCGTCGTGACGCAGCTGCCGCTCCCCCTGTCCTTGGTACCTGAGAGATTCACCGCCGTCCATGGGAACGGGGCTTGCTCCTTCGGTGCGCCGCATATTGCGTGCGGCGGCTCTCCAGACGGCATGTTGTGTTTGCAGTACGGAACCTGAGCGTGTATGGGAGTTTGCGCCTTCGGTGAGGCTCGGCACCGTGGTGCCCGCCTGCTCTCCTGCAGGGGCGATTCTATGTGGCTTGCGCAGCCGGTTCCAGTCGTACTGGGGATACCACCAGTTACTACCTGTATGTGGTGTGGCCGATTCAGGGTATTCCCTAGATCGCTCAAGCGCCTCCCTCGTAGCGCTGGCACGAGTCTTCGATTTCATGTAAAAAAACTATTGAAATAGAAAAAAACATGATTTAGCCTATCGGTATGTGTGGTGGTTTGACAGCGCATGTTCTGATCGATTGAACCTCCATGGGGTAACCATGGGTTGTATATCTGTCGGATAGGCGACTTACCGTTGCACAGGTGAAGGTCTATGGAAACTGGCCCGCCACTGGAAAAAATACAAGCACGGTGAATATGGTTCGTTGAGGGAGGAAAAAAATGATTTGCATCGCAAACCCGGCTGAAGTTGTGCCCGGCTCAATGGGCAATGGAGCAGTGCGCAAGCGCTGATGGAAATCCACCTTTTTTGATTGACGCGCAGGATCTGCGCGAAACCCTGTTACTTCCAATGTCACCGGTTGCAAGGTGAGTTGTGAGTTCTTGACTCAAATAGAACTATCCGAGGTGCGGCGATGCAAATGCGCTGGGTACAACTGATGGCCATTGCCATTGGGGAAAATATTTTCCTGTCTGATTTCCTTGAAAAAATGGGGAATATCATGCGCGTTCTTGATCGCCTGCCTGGTTCGGTGTTTTTACGAAAATGGCGTGCAGCGAGGTACTTGTTCTCGTTGCTGCTGCTTTCGTGCGCCGGTATTTCATCCACGGCACTCGCGGCGACCATCGTTTTCACGGTCACCGACAACAGCGACGCTCCCAATGCCAATGCAACGACACCAACCACCTGTGTCAGCACGCTGGGAGGCACCTTTGCTGGCGCATGTACGCTGCGAGCTGCCATTCAGGCAGCCAACTACACGCTGCAAACGCTGGATCCGAGTGCCGATGTTTCCATCGTCTTTGCGCCGACACTGTCTACGTCGGTACGAACCATACAGAGTGGGACATCCAAGGATGCGGCCGGAAACCTCCATCCGTATGTCGACAATCAGACGGTTTACGTGCGCTGTGCCAATACATTCGTCAGCGGAGCCCAGTCCGGCGCCGTGACGGGAGCCACCAATGCCTGTGGTCAAACCCAGATGATCAGCGGCGGCGATACGGGCACCACCACTGGTGCCGGTGGTGCCTGGTACTGGCTCAAAGGCACCGTGCCAGCCGGCACGGGCTCATTGACCATCGATTTCGGGGGAGTCATACAAGTCCAGAACTGGGCGGACTCCGCCTGGGAAACCTTTTATCTTGGTGGGAAGAATATCACTCTCACCAATTCGCCCAACATGACCTGTGGCGAAGCGGTATTCGTCGTTGGCTCCTCAGCAAACAATGTCACCATTGATCGCGTCGGCCTGGTGAATGTGGCGCCAACCCCTGCGGGAGAGGGGACGCCGTTCAACTGCGAGCTGTACGCGGAGATTCATCAAGGCGCACAAAACGTATTCTTTGCCAATAGCACAATCAACTCCGCGATATGGAATGGAAATTACGGCAATAACAAGGGCTCGGCTATTTCCGTTGCCGCAAGCAACGGTGCAGGCACGGTTTCCAACATCGTTGTCGATAATTTCACGGTAACGAATCTGCCCAACCCTATCGGGGGAATGCAGCTCGAGCAGTTTTTCCAGGTCATGTCGAACATGACCGTCAACGGATTGACGATCAAAAATTCGAATATCGCACTGAGCCCGACTGGTGGAAATGCGCCCAGGGCCGTGGTGTCGGTTGATGGAACGATCAGCCTGGCCAATGGAATTGGTCTGGCCGTGACGGGTAATACCTTCTCGCTGCCTATCGCCGCCTATACCGGGTCATCGCCAACGCATGTGTCGGCACCAACGGTGAATACGGCAGCCTCAGGCACGACGCAGGTAGTGACGGTGACCGATAACAACTTCACTGGCGGCGGGGACGGGGTGAATATCGGTGGTACGGGTACGGCACCAGGATTGATTGGCAACAACAAGATGACAAGCCAGTCGAGAAGTGCCATTCGTATCACTACGCGTGATTTCTTCAAGATTTCTCAGAACACGCTGTTTTCCGTGCCTGTGGCTGCAAACTCAGGCATCAGTTTGCTGACGACGGGCAATGGACAAACCGGATGGACCCCCACCCTTGGCGTTGGCGCCAGTGACACCGCCGCCTGCACCTGGACATTCAATATCACGGCAAATGCCAATGCGAGCGAGCCGGCACCGTATACGGTGGAAGCCTTTTGGTCGCCGACCGGCGCGGGCGTCAACGATGCGCAGGTCTATCTGGGCTCCGAAACCATGGCCGGAGCCTCGGGAACGCTGACCGTTCCTTCGTATCTCAGCGGCCAGGTGCGGGTCACAGTGACGGACAGCAATTCCGGTGGAGCCCAGACCTCGCAGCTTTCAACGGCGGCAAGCGTCACCGGTTTTCCCTGTGCCCTGAAATCCGGCGTTCTGGCGACGACCAACAATCAACCTGTCGGCAGCAGCGACTTGCTGGAGGTCTACATTGTTGACGGCCAAGGCAATGCCTGGACGGGGGGCAGTGACACCGTTACCTTCGCAGCGCCGCCTGCAGGTGTCACGTTCAATGGCAGCTCCGCCGCAGTCAGCTGCACGACCAACTCCAGCGGAAAGTGCGCGTCTCCCATCAATGCCAGCAGCAGTGTCGCCGGAACATTCACGACACCCGTGACCTTGTCTTCGTCAGTCGCAGGTGCCACGTTCTCCAATCTTCCATTGGGTGGAAGTCCGGTATCTGGCGCAGTGACCTATCAGCCTTCGCCGGTTGCTTACAGCTTCACCGGGCTGCCGGCCAGCACGAGTGGGTCTGAAATCGCCGCGAGTCCGCCATCGATTGCGGCCAACGGCGTCTCCACCAGCACCTTGGCCGTGCAGTTGAAGGATGCTTTAGGCAACCTTGTCACCACCTGTACCGATACGGTGGCCTTCACCCTCAATGCGGGGACGCAAGGCGTTCCTGCCGTCAGCGTCACGGGCTGCAGTGCCGGCATGTATACGGGGACGGTGACATCGCCGGTGCTGGTCGGCAGCGGAACCTTCGGGTTCACCATCAACGGGTCTGCGGCTGTTGCCACCGCAACGGTCTCCTATGTGGCCGCAACGCCGAGCACGAGTGCATCGACGATAGTCGCCACACCGGCATCGATCGTGGCCAACGGCAGCTCCACCAGCGTGCTGCGCGTGCAACTGGTCGATGCCAGCAGCAATCCGATCAACACCTGCACGAACACGGTGGCATTCACCCTGAACGGCGGAACGCAGGGAGCGCCGAGTGTGGGCGCGGCCTCGTGTACCGCCGGCATCTATACGGGCACCGTCACATCGCCCACGGCGGTCGGCAGCGGGATCTTCGGATTCACCATCAACGGCTCAGCTGCAGTTGCTACAGCTTCAGTGAGCTACACGGCGGGTCCGCCAAGTACCAGTGCCTCGACCATCGTTGCGAGTCCGACCTCGATCATTGCCAATGGCACTGCAACCAGCACATTGACGGCGCAGCTCAAGGATGCGTCAGGCAATTCGATTGCGACCTGTGCCAATACGGTGGCCTTCACGCTGAACAGCGGAACACAGGGCTCGCCTGCGGTCGGCGCGGGTTCGTGCAGCGCAGGGGTGTACACGGCAACCGTCACGGCACCTACCGCAGTCGGCAGTGGCACCTTTGGTTTCACCATCAATGGCTCGGCCGCCACGGCTACGGCTGTGGTGAACTACACGGCCGGCTCGCCCAGCAATGGCGCGAATGGAAACCTGATCAGTGCCAGTCCGCTCAGCGTTGTCGCAGACAACACTGCCACGAGTTCGATCAGCGTGACCCTGCGCGATGCCAATGGCAATCCCGCCACGGATACGGTGGCGCACACGATTGTCTTCACCAAAACGGGCGTGGGCACGACCACGCCGGCCGCACCCACATGCACGATCGCGGCCAACGCCAATCCGGCCACTTGCTCCGTGACGGTGAAATCGGCCACGGTCGGCACCGCAAGTTTCACGGCAACGGACAACGGAACGGCCGTGAGCAATGGCAGTCCGGTATCGGTCAACTTCATTGCCGGGCCGCCCAGCAATACAGCCAGTGGCAATCTGCTCAGTGCCACACCGCTCTCGGTGATGGCCGACGGTACGAGCACCGGCACGGTGACCGTCGCACTGCAGGACGCCAATGGCAATGCAACCGTCGATACGGTCGCCCACACCATCGGCTTTGTCCATACCGGCGCCGGCACGCCGTCGGCAACTTCCTGCACGATTGCGGCCAATGCGAATCCAGCGCGCTGCTCCATCACGGTGACATCCACCGTGGCGGGTGCGGCGAGCTTCACAGCCACGGACAACAACGGCACCACCACCCAGAGCGTGGCAAACGGCAGTCCGGCCGTGATCAACTTCACGGCCAATGCCGCCGACCCCGCCAGGTCGGGGGTGCGTACCGTCACCAGTCCGGTCACGGCCAATGGCTCGGCGACAGATGTGCTTGAAGCGTTTGTGGGAGATGTCAACGGCAATCCGGTGGCCGGAAGCGTTGTCACGTTCTCTCCCACCGCAAACATCACCTTCAGCGGTACCTGCACCACCAATGCGGCCGGTACCTGCCAGGTCACCGCCAAGACAACCGTCGCGGGTTCCTACACTTCCGGCGCAAGCATCGCGAGCGGCGCATTGAGCGGCAGCGGCGTCAGCGCCGGTGGCAATACGTACGGTGCGACGGCTGCCTATGTCTTTACGGCAGGTGCCGTCGATCCCGCCAATTCGACCATGTCGGTCGATGTGAACAGCCAGGCAGCCGGTGGCGGCCAGGACGTCGTTTCCGTGGTCACCAAGGATGCGTTCGGCAATCCGGTCATCGGCGTTGCCGTGAACTTCAGCGTGACGCCCGCCGGAGCGGCACCTGCCACCGCCAGCTGCACGACTGCGGGTGCGGCGGCGACCTGCTCGGTGTCGTTCACCAGCGTGACCGCATCGACTTACTCGGCTGCCGCCACGGTGGGTGCAGCTGCCATCGGCAACAGCCCGCAATCGATGGCCTTTGTCGCCGGCAATGCCTCGGCAAGCAACTCGGGCCTGCGTGTCGTGAGCGACAACGCGGCGGCAAATGGCACGGCAACCGATGTGGTGGAAGCGTATGTGCGCGATGCCGGTGGCAATCCCAAGGGCGGCGAGGTCGTCACCTTTGCCGGTGCTGCCGGCGTGAAGCTGAACGGTGGTGCGGCAGGTGCGTCGGCCACTTGCACCACTGGAACAAGCGGCGCAACTCTGGGCATCTGCTCGATCACTGCCACCAGTACAGCAAGTGGTACCTACAGCATCGCCACCAGCATTCCTGCAGGAACCCTGGGTGGCACGTTCACCGTGGGAGCAAACGCGTATTCGCCAAGCGCCGCACAAATTCATTTTGTGAGCGTGGTGAACCTCAGTGTCACCAAGGCCAACCCTGGCAGCCTGGCCGTAGGTTCGCCCTTCAACTACACCTTTACGGTAGCGAATGCGGCGAGCGCCCTCGGTCCTGCCAGCAGCGTGACCATCAAGGATCTGGTGCCTGCAGGTATCCGCATCACGGGTGCGCCGACAGGTGCGAACGTGGCCAGTGTGGACTGCTCGCCCAAGCCCAACACCTTCCCGTTTACGGGCAATGGCAGCACTGTCCTGACGTGCACGGTGAACTTCACGACCTCGGTCGCAGCCGGTGGCAACACCAGCTTCAACCTGCCGGCTGTGCCGACGGCTGTGGGCTCGAGCACGAACACGGCTTCCTATGATCCGTCCGGTGGTACCAGCCCGGTCAATCCGACGGCAGGTTGCACGACGGACTGCTCGTCGACGCCCGCCACCCCAGTCAACCCTGGTTCGCCCACGCTGACGGTCAGCAAGGCCAACCCCGGCAGCTTGGCTGTGGGGACTGCGTTCAACTACGCCTTCACGGTAGCGAATGCGGCCAGTGCCTTTGGTCCCGCCAACAGCGTGACCATCAAGGACCTGGTGCCGGCAGGCATCAGCATCACGGGCGTGCCGACCGGCGCAAACGTGGCCAGTGCAACCTGCACACCCAACGCCTTCCCGTTTGCGGGCAATGGCAGCGCCGTCCTGACGTGTACGGTGAACTTCACGACCTCGGTCGCAGCCGGTGGCAGCACCAGCTTCAACCTGCCGGCTGTTCCGACGGCGGTGGGCTCGAGTACGAACACGGCCTCCTACGATCCGTCGGGTGGCATCAGCCCCGTCAATCCGACGGCCGGTTGCACGACGGATTGCGCATCGACGCCTTCCACGCCGGTGACCCCTGGTACTCCTGCGCTGACGGTCACCAAGGCCAACCCAGGCAGCCTGGCGGTGGGCACGCCTTTCAACTACGCCTTCACGGTGAATAACGCCGCCGGTGCCTTCGGCCCCGCAACCAGCGTGACTATCAAGGATCTGGTGCCTGCGGGCATCAGCATCACGGGAGTGCCGACCGGCGCGAACGTGGCCAGTGCGACCTGCACGCCCAACACCTTCCCGTTTGCGGGTAACGGCAGTTCCGTGCTGACGTGTTCGGTGAACTTCACTGCGGCAGTGGCGGCAGGTGGCACCACCAGCTTCAACCTGCCGGCTGTGCCGACGGCGGTGGGTTCGAGCACGAACACGGCTTCCTACGATCCGTCGGGCGGCATCAGCCCGGTCAATCCGACGGCAGGGTGTACGACAGACTGCGCTTCCACGCCTTCCACGCCGGTGACCCCTGGTACTCCTGCGCTGACGGTCACCAAGGCCAATCCCGGCAGCCTGGCTGTGGGGACTGCGTTCAACTACGCCTTCACGGTAGCGAATGCGGCCAGTGCCTTTGGTCCCGCCACCAGCGTGACCATCAAGGACCTGGTGCCGGCAGGCATCAGCATCACGGGCGTGCCGACTGGTGCAAACGTGGCCAGTGCGACCTGCACTCCCAATACCTTCCCGTTTGCGGGCAATGGCAGCTCCGTGCTGACGTGTACGGTGAACTTCACGGCGGCAGTGGCAGCGGGTGGCAACACCAGCTTCAACCTGCCGGCAGTGCCGACGGCTGTGGGTTCGAGCACGAACACGGCCTCCTACGATCCATCGGGCGGCATCAGCCCGGTCAATCCGACGGCCGGCTGCACAACAGACTGCGCTTCCACACCGGTGACTCCAGTCACGCCGGGCACGCCTGCGTTGACGGTCACCAAGGCCAACCCTGGCAGCTTGGCTGTGGGGACTGCGTTCAACTACGCCTTCACGGTAGCGAATGCGACTGGAGCGTTTGGTCCCGCCACCAGCGTGACCATCAAGGACCTGGTGCCGGCAGGCATCAGCATCACGGGCGTGCCGACCGGCGCAAACGTGGCCAGCGCGACCTGCACGCCTAATACCTTCCCCTTCGTGGGCAATGGGACGGCGATCCTGTCTTGCACGGTGAACTTCACTGCGGCAGTGGCAGCGGGTGGCAACACCAGCTTCAACCTGCCGGCTGTGCCGACGGCTGTGGGTTCGAGCACGAATACGGCCTCCTACGATCCGTCGGGTGGCATCAGCCCGGTCAATCCGACAGCCGGTTGCACGACAGACTGCGCTTCCACACCGGTGACTCCGGTCACGCCTGGCACTCCTGCGCTGACGGTCACCAAGGCCAACCCGGGTAGCTTGGCTGTGGGAACTGCGTTCAACTACGCGTTCTCCGTGTCCAATGCCGGCAGTGCCTTCGGTCCCGCCACCAGCGTGACCATCAAGGACCTGGTGCCTGCGGGCATCAGCATCACGGGCGTGCCGACTGGTGCAAACGTGGCCAGCGCGACCTGCACGCCCAACACCTTCCCCTTCGTGGGTAACGGCAGCTCCGTGCTGACGTGCACCGTGAACTTCACTGCGGCAGTGGCGGCCGGTGGCAACACCAGCTTCAACCTGCCAGCTGTTCCGACGGCCGTGGGCTCGAGCACCAACACGGCTTCCTACGATCCGTCGGGCGGCATCAGCCCCGTCAATCCGACGGCGGGTTGCACGACGGATTGCGCATCGACGCCTTCAACGCCCGTCACGCCAGGCACGCCTGCGTTGACAGTCACCAAGGCCAACCCGGGTAGCCTGGCTGTGGGGACACCCTTCAACTACGCGTTCTCCGTGTCCAACGCTGCCGGTGCCTTCGGTCCCGCCACCAGCGTGACCATCAAGGACCTGGTGCCCGCAGGCATCAGCATCACGGGCGTGCCGACTGGCGCGAACGTGTCCAGTGCGACCTGCACGCCCAATACCTTCCCGTTTGCGGGCAATGGCAGCTCCGTGCTGACTTGCACGGTGAACTTCACTGCGGCAGTGGCGGCCGGTGGCAACACCAGCTTCAATCTGCCGGCTGTTCCGACGGCTGTGGGTTCGAGCACCAACACGGCTTCCTACGATCCGTCGGGCGGCATCAGCCCCGTCAATCCGACGGCGGGGTGTACGACGGATTGCGCATCGACGCCTTCCACGCCGGTGACGCCTGGTACGCCAGCGTTGACGGTCACCAAGTCCAACCCAGGCAGCCTGGCTGTGGGCACGCCGTTCAACTACGCCTTCACGGTAGCGAATGCGGCCAGTGCCTTTGGTCCCGCCACCAGCGTGACCATCAAGGACCTGGTGCCGGCAGGCATCAGCATCACGGGCGTGCCGACTGGTGCAAACGTGGCCAGTGCGACCTGCACGCCCAATACCTTCCCGTTTGCGGGCAATGGCAGCTCCGTGCTGACGTGTACGGTGAACTTCACGGCGGCAGTGGCGGCCGGTGGCAACACCAGCTTCAACCTGCCGGCTGTTCCGACGGCTGTGGGTTCGAGCACGAACACGGCCTCCTACGATCCATCGGGCGGCATCAGCCCGGTCAATCCGACGGCGGGTTGCACGACAGACTGCGCTTCCACACCGGTGACTCCAGTCACGCCTGGCACGCCTGCGCTGACGGTCACCAAGGCCAACCCTGGCAGTCTGGCCGTGGGGACTGCGTTCAACTACGCGTTCTCCGTGTCCAACGCTGCCAGTGCCTTCGGTCCCGCCACCAGCGTGACCATCAAGGACCTGGTGCCGGCAGGCATCAGCATCACGGGCGTGCCGAGCGGTGCGAACGTGGCCAGTGCGACCTGCACGCCCAACACCTTCCCGTTTGCGGGTAACGGCAGCTCCGTGCTGACGTGTACGGTGAACTTCACTGCGGCAGTGGCGGCCGGTGGCAGCACCAGCTTCAACCTGCCAGCTGTTCCGACGGCGGTGGGCTCGAGCACGAACACGGCCTCCTACGATCCGTCGGGCGGCATCAGCCCGGTCAATCCGACGGCGGGTTGCACGACAGACTGCGCTTCCACGCCGGTGACTCCGGTCACGCCGGGTACGCCAGCGCTGACAGTCACCAAGGCCAACCCCGGCAGCCTGGCCGTGGGCACGCCCTTCAACTACGCCTTCGCG
>NZ_JFYT01000083.1:0-28338 GCF_000632165.1 Delftia sp. RIT313
GCCACCAGCGTGACCATCAAGGACCTGGTGCCGGCAGGCATCAGCATCACGGGCGTGCCGACTGGTGCAAACGTGGCCAGCGCGACCTGCACGCCCAATACCTTCCCCTTCGTGGGCAATGGCACGGCGATCCTGTCTTGCACGGTGAACTTCACCACACCGGTGGCGGCTGGCAGCAACAGCAGCTTCAATTTGCCGGCTGTGCCGACGGCGGTAGGTTCGAGCACCAACACGGCCTCCTACGATCCGTCGGGCGGCATCAGCCCGGTCAATCCGACGGCGGGTTGCACGACAGACTGCGCTTCCACGCCGGTGACTCCGGTCACGCCGGGTACGCCAGCGCTGACAGTCACCAAGGCCAACCCCGGCAGCCTGGCCGTGGGCACGCCCTTCAACTACGCCTTCGCGGTAGCGAATGCGGCCGGTGCCTTCGGCCCTGCCACCAGCGTGACCATCAAGGACCTGGTGCCGGCAGGCATCAGCATCACGGGCGTGCCGACTGGTGCAAACGTGGCCAGCGCGACCTGCACGCCCAATACCTTCCCCTTCGTGGGCAATGGCACGGCGATCCTGTCTTGCACGGTGAGCTTCACCACGCCGGTGGCGGCTGGCGGCAACAGCAGCTTCAACCTGCCAGCTGTGCCGACGGCGGTGGGTTCGAGCACCAACACGGCCTCCTACGATCCGTCGGGTGGCATCAGCCCCGTCAATCCCACGGCCGGCTGCACGACGAACTGCGCATCGACGCCTTCCACGCCGGTGACCCCTGGTACTCCTGCGCTGACGGTCACCAAGGCCAACCCGGGTAGCCTGGCTGTGGGGACTGCGTTCAACTACGCGTTCTCCGTGTCCAATGCCGCCAGTGCCTTCGGTCCCGCCAACAGCGTGACCATCAAGGACCTGGTACCGGCAGGCATCAGCATCACGGGCGTGCCGACCGGTGCGAACGTGTCCAGTGCGACCTGCACGCCCAACACCTTCCCGTTTGCGGGTAACGGCAGCTCCGTGCTGACGTGCACGGTGAGCTTCACCACACCGGTGGCGGCTGGTGGCAGCACCAGCTTCAGCCTGCCGGCTATGCCGACGGCTGTGGGCTCGAGCACGAACACAGCTTCCTACGATCCGTCGGGTGGAATCAGCCCGGTCAATCCGACGGCCGGCTGCACGACGAGCTGCGCATCGACGCCTTCCACGCCGGTGAGCCCTGGCACTCCTGCGCTGACGGTCACCAAAGCCAACCCCGGCAGCCTGGCTGTAGGCACGCCGTTCAACTACGCCTTCACGGTAGCGAATGCGGCTGGTGCGTTTGGTCCCGCCAACAGCGTGACCATCAAGGACCTGGTGCCTGCGGGTATCAGCATCACGGGCGTGCCGAGCGGTGCGAACGTGGCCAGTGCGACCTGCACGCCCAATACCTTCCCCTTCGTGGGCAATGGCACGGCGATCCTGTCTTGCACGGTGAGCTTCACCACGCCGGTGGCGGCTGGCAGCAACAGCAGCTTCAACCTGCCAGCTGTGCCGACGGCTGTGGGGTCGAGCACGAACACGGCTTCCTACGATCCGTCGGGTGGCATCAGCCCGGTCAATCCGACGGCAGGTTGCACTGTGAACTGTGCATCGACACCAGCAACGCCGGTCACTCCCAGCACGCAGGTGCCGGTGGCTCCGACGCTGACGGTTTCGCCGACCACGGTGGGAGGCTATCCGCAGATTTCCGGCACCGGCACGCCGGGCTACACGATCACGGTGAAGGATGGCTCGACGACACTGTGTACGGCAATCGTCGCGGCCGATCAGACGTGGAGCTGCACGCCAGGCGGCGGCTTGCCGACGCCGGGTCTGCACACGATCAGCGCGACCCAGACCAATCCTGGCAATGGCAACACCGGACCTGCCACAACGACTTCGCTCAACGTGCTCGGAACGACCTTCACGGGTCCGACAGCCACCGGGGCAGGCAACGCCACGGCGACCTTGAGCGGTGGTGGCGCGGGCTGCGGGTTCGATGTGTCGCAGTCGTCCTTCGTCGCGGCTGCGGCGGGTGCGCCGGGCCAGTTGAGCTTCCCGTACGGCAATGTGCACTTCGTGGCCCGAGGCTGTACGGCCAGCAGCTCGATCACGGTCAGCGTCACCTGGCCGGGTCCGGTGACCGGCATGGCGTACTGGAAGTTCGGTCCAGCGTCCGCAGGGGCGGCGGACTCCTGGTATCAGCCTCCGGGTGCGGTGGTGTCGGGCAATACGACCTCGGTGGTGGTCACCGATGGCGGCCAGGGTGATGACGATCGCGCAGCCAATGGCGTGATCGTGGATCCCAGCGGTCCGGCGCGTGTGGGTGCGGCACCGGATGCCACTCCGATCCCTGCGCTCGAACCGCGCATGCTCGCCATGGCCATGCTGCTGATGCTGGCCGCAGGCCTGTGGAATCTGCGCCGCAGACGCGGTTGACACACGGTTGAAGAGGAGCTGAACCATCGCCTGCCGAACCTGTTTCGGCAGGCGATTTCCATTGGGCGCAGGTGCTGCATCCCGGCGGCCCAAGCCTGCCCGTAACCCCAGGCCGCCTTGCGGGCCTATCGCGCGTGCAACACGCCGTAAATGAGAACAATTTAGAATTTCTTGCTGATTGGCGCCTTCCGTCGACAAGTCCCGGCCAACGCCGCCCGGGGCCGATGCACAGGTGCCGCGCACTTTCATCTCTGCCCGCCTGCCTTCCATGCACCGTTCTGTCCTGATGTTCCGTTGCGCACCGCAATGGATTTCCGACCGACGCCGCCTGCTCGCCTGCTTCCCATGACTTTCAAGAAAATCTGGTTCCAGTTGCACTGGTTCGTCGGCATTACGGCCGGTACGGTGCTCATCGTCATCGGGCTGTCGGGCGCGGTGTTTTCCTTTCACGAGGAAATCCTGGGATGGATGAATCCCGGCACTGCCTCCGTGCCCGCGCGCGATGCCGCGCCGCTGGCGCCGCCGCAGGTTGCGCAGGCGCTGCGCGAGGCCGGCGAGCAGCGCGTGGTCCAGCGCATCACCGTCTTTGCCGAGCCCGGCCGCTCGGCCCAGGTGGCCTTCAAGCCGCCGGCCGGCCAGCGCCGGGGCCAGACGGTCTTTGTCGATCCCTACACGGGCGCGCAGCTGCCTGAGCAGCACGGCACGGAGTTTTTCGAATGGGTGGAGCGCCTGCACCGCTGGCTGCTGCTGTCGCGCGATGACGGCAAGCCCATCACGGGCACGCTGGCCGGCCTGCTGCTGATGCTGTCGCTGTCGGGCCTGTACCTGCGCTGGCCGCGCCGGCCGCTGTCATGGCGCACCTGGCTGACCTTCGATCCGGCGCTCAAAGGCCGCTCCTTCCTCTGGGGCCTGCACTCGGTGGCGGGCACCTGGGCCCTGGTGGCCTATGTGGTGTTCACCTGCACCGGCATGTACTGGGCCTTTGGCGTGGTGCGCAGCACGGTGGACGGCTGGGCCGGCGTGCCGCCGCGTGTGGCCGCTCCCGCGGCGCCGTCCTCGAAACTGGGTGGCGGCCGGCCTGAGCCGGCTGGCGCGCAGCAGCCCATCGACATCGCGCCCGGCTGGGCCGCCTTCGAGCGCATCGCCCATGGCTGGCAGTTCGCCCAGCTGCGCCTGCCCGAGCGTGCGGGCCAGCCCCTGCAGATCAGCTGGCTGGATGCCGATGCCGCCCATGAGCGCGCGCGCAACCAGATGGCCCTGCTGCCCGACGGCGCCGTGCAGCGCGACGAGCGCTATGCCGACCTGCCCACGGGCCGCCGCGCCGTGGGCGCCATCTACCCGCTGCACATGGGCACTTATTTCGGCATGCCGGGGCGCATCTTCATGACGCTGGCCTCGCTGATCATGCCCCTGTTCGCCATCACGGGCTGGATGCTCTACCTGGACCGCCGGCGCAAGGCGCGCGCCCTGGCCAAGGAGCGCCAGGCGCTGATGGCGGACCCGCCACCGTCCGCGCCTGCGGGCCAGGACACCGTGCTGGTCGCCTTTGCCAGCCAGGCCGGCCGCGCCGAGCGCCTGGCCGTGGCCACCGTGGCCGCGCTGCGCGGCGCAGGCATGGCGGCCAGCCTGCAATCCGTGGCGGCGCTGGATGCCGAGCAACTGCGCCACCACCGGCGCGTGCTCTTCGTGGCCAGCACCTTCGGCGAAGGCGACCCACCCGATGCCGCGCGCCGCTTTGCGCGCCTGCTGGGCGCGGCCTCGGGCTCGGCCCTGCCGCACCTGCAATACGGCCTGCTGGCGTTGGGTGACCGGCAGTACGCGGCCTTCTGCGGCTTTGGTCATGCGCTGGACCACCAACTGCGCCGCCTGGGCGCACAGCCCGTGTTTCCGCTGATCGAGATGGATGGCGAGCAACCCCAGGCCTGGAATGCCTGGCAGCAGGCGCTGGCTGGGCATTTCGGGGCCATGCCGCCTGCATCGGATGCGCTGCCTGCGTCCGCTGCAGGCCCGCTGGCCGATGCCACGGCCTTTGCCGCATGGCCGCTGCAGGCGCGCAGCCTGTGCAATGCGGGCAGCCAGGGCGCCGGTCTCTACGTGCTGGAACTGTCGCCGCCCGAAGGCGTGGCCCCGCTGTGGCGGGCTGGTGCGCTGGCCGAGGTGCTGCCACGCCATGGCGCAGCCACCGTGCAGGCCTGGTTGGCCGCCCAGGAATGCGACGGCTCGGCCACCGTGCAATGGCGCCAGCAGACCTGCACGCTGGGTGAGGCGCTGGCCGCCAGCGTGCTGCCGGCCCCGGGCGATATCGCCCCCGGCACCGCGCCCCGGGCCGTGGCCGATGCGCTGCTGCCGCTGCTGCCGCGCAGTTACTCGGTCGCCTCGCTGCCGCAGGACGGCCATGTGCGGCTGCTGGTGCGCCAGGCCCGCCATGACGGCGGCCTGGGCGTGGCGTCGGGCTGGCTGACGGCGCATGCGGCCCAGGGCACATCCGTGGCCATGAGACTGGTGGAAAACCGCGCCTTCGAGCCGCGTGAAGAGGAAGGTACCGAGCCCGATGCGCCGGCCATCTTCATCGGCAACGGCTCCGGTTATGCCGGCCTGCGCGGCCACCTGCTGGCGCGCATGCACGCAGGCCGCCACCGCAACTGGCTGCTGTTCGGTGAGCGCCAGCGGGCCCATGACGGGTACTGCGAGGCCGAGGTCTCCGGCTGGCTGGCCGCGGGCAAGCTGCAGCGCGCCGACTTCATCTACTCCCGCGACCAGGCCCGGCGCCGCTACGTGCAGGACGCCCTGCGCGAAGCCGCCGAACCCCTGCGCGACTGGATCGCCGACGGCGCCGTGCTCTACGTCTGCGGCAGCGCCGACGGCATGGCCGCAGGCGTTGATGCCGCGCTGGCCGACATCCTGGGCGCTACCGCCGTCGAAGACCTGATCGTCGAAGGCCGTTACAGAAGAGATGTGTACTGAACGTGGTGCGCATGCTGGACGTAGCGGATAAAACCGGCGCGGCCCCAAAGCAGGGGACAGCAAGCAAGGGCCGCCCCGCAGCGAGGCTGTCGTCCCCCTCCCGCGTAGCGAGAGAGGGCGCCGTGCATACGGGGGAAGGCGCGTAAGCGCCTCAGGGGGTGATGTACCTCTCCTTGCCGAGATTGAGCATCAACCGGTTCGCCCAGCCGAACAGCGCGGCCGAATGCAGCATGTCCAGGATTTCCTGGTCGGTGAGGCCGGCATCGCGCAGCGGCTGCAGCTGGGCGGCACCAAAGCTGCCCGGCGCGCGCGTCAGCGCCAGCGAGGACTGGATGATGGCGCGTTCGCGCGCATTGGTGCCGGCCGTGTCCGGGTCGTCGAACATCTGGGCCATGACATCGTTGCGCTTGGCCAGCTGCTCGAAGCGCTGGGCGTGGACCGATGCGCAGTACACGCAGCCGTTGGAGCGCGAGACGGCCGTGGCCGCCACCTCGCGCTCGGCGCGCGACAGGCCGCCGGGCGCGTACATGATGGCGTTGAAGGCCTGCGAGCGCTCCGACAGCACGCGCGGCTGGCGGGCCAGCAGCAGGTAGAAGTCCGACGTGCGCGCCTTGGGGTGGCTCAGGTCCAGCACGGCCTGCTGCTCGGCCGTGGCCGTGGCAGGGTCGAGCACGGGCAGCCAGGACGTCCAGTCCAGCGTTTCGCTGGTGTAGCCGTTGCGGCGCAGCGGCTCGCCCGGTGGCGGCAGGTTGGCGGGGTGCACGAAGGGTGCGGCGGCGGCTTCGGCAGCCGGTGCGCTGGCCTGGCCGCCCAGCGCGTCCATGGCCTGCACGCCCGCGAACAGGCGCAATTGGTAGGCGATGAAGCCCACCAGCTGGGCCACCAGCACGGTGTCGTCGATGGACAGCCCGGACTCGGGCATGGCCAGCAGGGCGGCGCGGTCGCTTTCGGCGGGGTGCAGGGCCAGGGTGCGCACGAAGTGCAGGGCCGCATCCAGGCGCGCATTGCCGGTCTGGGCGCCGGGCTGGGCCAGCACGGTGCGCAGCGCGGGCGTCAGGGCATCGCCCAGGGACTCGGCACGCTGGCGGTATTCATCGGCCAGGGCCTGCACGCCGCTGACGCGGCATTGCTCGCTGGCCAGCACCAGGCGCTCGGCGCGGGACAGGCTGTCGGCCAGGCCGTCGCCCAGCAGCAGGTCCTCGCAGGCCTGGGTGGCAATGGCCACCTTGTCGCGCTGGCGGCGCGTGGCGAAAACGGGGGACTGGTCGGTCAGGCCGGCCAGGCGGTCGATGGTGTCGTTGGCGGTGGTCATGGGTATCTCAGGTCTTGTCTGCCAGGGCCCGCACGCGGGCTTCGGGGTCGGCGGGCGTCCATTCGCTGCCGTCGAGCTCGGGCTCGGAATAGGACTGCAACTGGGCGTAGTGGTGTTCCAGGTCCTCGCGGTAGAACAGCGAGGCCAGGCCCTGGGCCAGCTTGCGCGCGCCGTCGCTGATGGCGGGGATATCACCCGACACCGTGCCGTGCGACAGCGCGGCCGGATAGCAAAAGCAGTGCACATGGTCCAGGCCTGGCAGGGCGCCGGGCGTCTTTTCCTGGAACTCGAACAGCGGGCCCAGGTCGGGCGAGTCCGACAGTTCCTGGTCCTCGGCACCCGCCTCGGGCACGAAGCGGTCGCTCCAGATGCGCACATGGGGCGCCAGGTCGGCAAACTCGGGGCGCTGGCGCCAGTCGATGGCAAAGCCGGTGGAGACGATCAGGAAGTCCAGCACGAACACGCCGCGCGGCGTGTCCACGCGCAGCCGGTCTCCGTCCTGCTCCACCTTCTGCACGGCGCAGCCCAGGTTGAAGTGGGCGTTGGCATGGCGCGAGACGCGCAGCGTGCTGCCGTGCGGAGGTGGCACCTGCTGCACGTTGATGTAGTGGCGTATGCGCCATTTCCAGGCGTCGGGCAGCAGGAACTGGCCGTGCGTGAGGCCTGGCGTGCCCGAGCCCTTGGATTTGTTGATGCGCGGCAGGTCGCTGCGGCGCACCAGCAGGTCCACGCTGGCGGCGCCGTTCTCCAGCGCGGTGGCTGCGCTGTCCATGGCCGAGGAGCCCGCGCCCACCACGCCCACGTGCAGGCCGGCCAGGCGGCTGTAGTCGAGCACGTCGGAGGAGTGCGCCCAGCGGCTGCGGTCCACGCCCTGCATGAAGGCGGGGATCTGCGGGCCGCCCAGGCCGTCGCGGCCCGTGGCCAGCACCACGCGGCGCGCCAGCCAGGTGCGCGAGGCGCCATCGGCCGTCACATCGACCTCGACCGTGCCGTCGGCCTGCGGGCGGATGGCGGTGACCTGGTGGCCGTTGCGCACGTCGCAGCGCATCACGCGGCGGTACCAGCGCAGGTAGTCCATCCACTGCAGGCGCGGGATCTTGTCCAGCGCGGCCCAGGCTTCGCGGCCCCATTGGGCGATGAACCAGGCGCGGAAGGTCAGCGAGGGCAGGCCCAGCGCAGGGCCGGTCAGCTCCTTGGGCGAGCGCAGGGTTTCCATGCGCGCCGTCGTGGCCCAGGGGCCTTCGAAGTCCAGCGGGGCCTTGTCCAGCAAAACGGCCGCGATGCCCAGCTGGGACAGCGCGGCCGACAGGGCCAGGCCGGCCTGGCCGGCGCCGATGACCAGGACATCGTGCACGGGCTGGCCGTTGCGGGTGGAGGGAGGAATCCAGGCCTTGGCAGGCCAGCCCAGGGCGACGAGGTCGTCGCGCAGGCGTTCTTCAAGGGCAGCCAGGCCCGCAGGGGCCGGGGCTGCCGGTTCGGTCAGGGACATAGACTCACCAGGAACTCACGAGGAAAGGCGCGCCAGCGGGGCAGGGCCTGCGGGCGCGCGCGGCATCAATCGATGCTGATTTTCGCGTCTTTGACCACCTGTGCCCACTTCAGGCGGTCGTTGTGCACGGTTTTCTTGAACTGCTCGGGCGTTTCGATGCGGATGGCATTGCCCTGGGACTCGAAGCGCGCACGCACCTCGGGCAGCTCCAGCACCTCGCGCACGGCCTGGCTGAGCTTGGCCACGATGGCCGGGTCCGTGCCCTTGGGCGCGAAGATGCCGAACCAGATCGAGCTGTCGAAGCCCTTGGTGCCCGTCAGGCCGCTGGAGGCGATGGTGGGCACTTCCTTGATGACTTCCACGGGCTTGGCCGTGGTCACGCCCAGCAGGCGGACCTTGCCGCTCTTGTAGTGGGGCAGCACGGTCTGGACCTGGTTCATGATGCAGCAGGTCTCGCCGCGCAGCACCGAGGTGATGGCCTCGGGGCCGCCCTTGTAGGGCACGTGAACCATGTTCAGGCCCAGGCGCGCATTGAACTCGGCAAAGGCCATGTGCGTGCCCGCGCCGTTGCCCGTGGATGCGTAGTTGTACTTGCCGGGGTTGGCCTTGATCTCGTCCACGAACTCCTTGAGGTTCTTGACGTTGATCACGTTGGGATTGATGGTCAGCACGTTGGACACATCGATCAGCGGCGCCACCGGCACGAAGTCGGTTTCCACGTCAAACGGCAGCTTCTTGTACAGCGCGGCATTGCTGCCGTGCGTGGCAGCCGTGCCGAAGGCCAGCGTGTAGCCGTCCGGCTTGGCGCGCGCCACGATCTCGCTGGCGATGTTGCCGGCCGCTCCCGACTTGTAGTCAATGATCAGCGGCTGGCCCAGGCGCTGGGACAGCGGCTCCTGCACGCCGCGCGCGATCACGTCCACGCCCGAGCCTGCCGGGAAGCCCAGGATCATGGTCACGGGCTGGTGCGGCCACGAAGCCGCCGAATCGGCTGCCACCGCTGCGGTGGAGCCGAGGACGGCCAGGGCCGCGGCGGCGGCGGGAATCCAGGAGCGGAAAAACGAGGGGCGCATGGTGTGCAGGGAAATCCGGTGAATCAATTCCCATATTTTCCTGAGAACTTAATGAGCCACTTTTATATGCATATGTTGGTATGAAGCCAGTGTGGGCATGGCCGCGGCTGCCAGCAAAAAGCCCGCCGATGGGGCGGGCTTCATGCCGGGCGCAAGCGCCCATCAATGGCGGTAGGGGTTGTTGGGGCGGCGGTCATGGCGGTCCGGCACGCCGTCGCGGTCACGGTCCCAGCGGCCGGGTGCGTAGCCCCAGCGGCCACCCTGCTGAGACCACACGGGCTGGCGGTACACATAGCCGGGACGCGCCTTGACCCAGTGGCCGGCCACCCAGGCATGGCGGTGGCCCTGCGGGCGCCAGTAGCCGGGTGCCCAGACGTAGCCGCGGCGCGGTGCAGGAACCGCCTCGTAGCGCATGGGAGGCGGCGCGCCGAACTGGACCGAGATGGCGGCGCCCGGCGCCGCATAGGTCACGTTGGCCTGGGCCTGCGCGGTGCCGGCCCATCCGGCCAGGGCCAGGGTGGCGGCGATCAGCGGTGTGCGAAGGGAAATCATGGCGGCTCCTTGTCCTTGGTTCATCGGGCTGGAGTCCTGGTGAAAGGAATCCATGACTGCATGGTGCAGGTCCATCGTCAATCCCGGGTTGCCGCGCCGCGAAGTCTTGCAATCTTGTGTATCGCCTTGGTGAAGCCTTGTTGCCAGGCGCTGCAGCGCAGGCTGCCGTCCTGCAGCCGCCGTCAGACAGTGCCTCTTCGGAGCGCCGTGAACGCCGTGAATTCCCAGCTGCGCATGGCCAGCACCAGGGTGTAGCCCTCTCGCTGGCCCGGCGGCAGGCGCTGGTCCTGCAGGTGCTGCTGGGAAAAGTCATGGGCCAGCCGCTGTATGCGTTCCACGAAGCTGGGCGCCAGATGCCGGCCGATGGAGCCGTGCACCATCAGCATGCCTTCGCCCGGCTGGTCGAAGCCGCCGCCGAAGTAGTCGAGCACGGCGTTCTCGCGGAAGTACTCCATCACCGGCCCGCGTGCGCGCCAGCGGAAGGTCTTGGCCAGGCGCAGCCGGTAGCGGTTGCCGGGGCGCAGTTCGATGATGCCGATGCGGTCCAGCTGGGCCAGGTAGCGGATGCCTTCGGCCTCGGTCATGCGGTAGGTGGCCACGATCTGCTCCAGCGTCCACTGGCTGAGCACGCAGATGGCCATCAGCAGCAGCTTGCGGTCGGCGACCACGGCGTTCTCCTGCTCGGGCGTCATCTCCTGCAGCAGCGGTTGGCTGTCGGCCACGCGGCGCGCCAGGTCGGCGAAGTCCAGGCTCAGCGCGCGGCAGATGGCATCGATGCGCGACAGCGGCATGTCGCCCTTGGCCAGCATGCGCTTGACGCTGGACTCGGCCATGCCCAGGGCACGCGCCAGGTCGGCATAAGTCATCTGGGCGGCCTTGAGTTCCTTCTTGAGGGCGATGACGAGGTCGGCAGTGGTGCTCATGGGTAGCGATTATCGATACCTGAGGTGCTGGTTTGCGCAGCGGGTGCAGAAAAACGATGCTGGAAGGGCCGATGGCTCGCCACACTCCGCCTCACTTTTCACGAGGAGCAACACATGCCATCCGTATCGATTTCACCGGCCGCCGCCCTGCGCGCGCTGTACTGGGGCGCTGCCCTGCTGCTGCTGGCCGCCTGGCTTGGCCCCGCCGTGCCGCAGCCGCAGGACTTTCACGCGTTTGCCGATCAGCGTGCCTGGGGGGCGCTGCCCCATGCGCTGGATGTGCTCAGCAACCTGGGCTTTGCCTGGGCCGCCGTGGCGGGCGCGCGCCTGCTGCTGGACCGGCGCAGCCAGGCGCTGGCGCCGGCCCTGCGCTGGCTGGCCGCGCTGTTCTTCACGGGGCTGGCGTGTTCGGCCATAGGTTCGTCCGTCTACCACTGGGCACCCCACGATGCCACCCTGGCTGGCGACCGGCTGGGCATGTCCATGGCCTTTGCCGGCATGCTGGGGCTTGCACTGCAATCGCGCATTGCCGACCGCGTGGCCGTGCGCGCCGCGGTGGCCATGCTGGTCGCCGCCGTGGCCTCGGTGCTGGTCTGGCTGCATGGCGGCAACCTGCTGCCCTGGGCGCTGGTGCAGGGCGGCGGCATGCTGGCGGTGCTGGGCCTGGCCTGCGTGGCGCCGCGCCATGGCGCGCTGGCGCTGCGCCTGGGCGTGGTGATCGCCTGGTATGGCGCGGCCAAGCTGCTGGAGTGGGGCGATGCGGCCGTCTTCGAGGCCACGGCCGGGCTGGTGTCCGGCCACAGCCTCAAGCATGTGGTGGCGGCGGCCGCCGCCCTGCCCGTGATCGCCGCGCTGCGTGCGGCCGGCACGGCGCGCATGACCAGTACGGGCACAATGTGCGCCGATGCGTGCGGCCACGGCGGCGCCACCAACCGTTGAGGGAAGACAAGATGTTCCAGCAAGAGACCGGCAGCCCGTCTGCCCCCACCGCAACGGCCGGCGCCGTGCCATCGGCCGCGCACGAGCACCCCAACCAGTTCGCCCTGCTGGGCCAGCGGCGCTTTGCGCCGTTCTTCTGGACGCAGTTCTCGGGGGCGGCCAACGACAACCTGTTCAAGTTCGCGCTCACCGTGATGGTGACCTACCAGCTCAGCGTCTCCTGGCTGCCTTCGGCCATGGCGGGGCTGGTGATCGGGGCGCTGTTCATCCTGCCGTTCCTGCTGTTCTCGGCCACCTCGGGCCAGCTGACGGACAAGTGGGACAAGACCCGAATGTTCCGCCTGGTCAAGAACCTGGAGATCGCCATCATGGCGCTGGCCGCCTGGGGCTTCATCCAGGCCAATGTGCCTTTGCTGCTGGGCTGCGTCTTCCTGATGGGCCTGCACTCCACGCTGTTCGGCCCCGTGAAATTCGCCTACCTGCCCCAGGTGCTCAGCGAGCGCGAGCTGACGGGCGGCAACGGCATGGTGGAGATGGGCACCTTCGTGGCCATCTTGCTGGGCAACGTGGCAGGCGGCCTGCTGGTGGCCGTGCCCGAGGTGGGCCATATGCAGGTGGCCGTGGCCTGCCTGGCGCTGGCGGTGATCGGGCGGATCTTTGCGCAGTTCATCCCCAATGCGCCGGCCACCGATCCGCACCTGGTCATCAACTGGAACCCCTTCACCGAGACCTGGCGCAACCTGCAGCTGGCCCGCGAGCAGCCCGCCGTGTTCCGCTCGCTGCTGGGCATCAGCTGGATGTGGTTCTTCGGCGCCGTGTTCCTGGCCCAGTTCCCCAGCTTTGCCAAGGAGGTGCTGCATGGCGACGAGCATGTGGCCTCGCTGCTGCTGGTGGTGTTCTCGGTGGGTATCGGCACGGGCTCGCTGCTGTGCGAGGTGTTCAGCCGCCGCCATGTGGAGATCGGCCTGGTGCCGCTGGGCGCCATCGGCATGAGCGTGTTCGCCGTGGACCTGTTCTTTGCCTCGCGCGCGCTGCCGGCCTCCGAGCTGATGGGCGTGGGTGCCTTCTTTGCCCAGCCCGCGCACTGGCGTGTGATGGCCGACCTGGGCATGCTGGCCCTGTCGGCCGGCATCTACAGCGTGCCCATGTACGCGCTGATCCAGATGCGCAGCCAGCCCACGCACCGCGCACGGATCATCGCGGCCAACAACATCCTCAACGCGCTGTTCATGATCGCCTCCAGCGTGCTGGCCGGCGCGCTGCTGGCGGCGGGCTTCAGCATTCCCCAGGTATTCCTGATCACGGGTATTGCCAATGCCGTGGTGGCGGCCTACATCTTCTTGCTGGTGCCCGAGTACCTGCTGCGCTTCGTGGCATGGGTGGCCTCGCGCTTCGTGTACCGCTTCAAGGTGCATGGCGACGAGCACATTCCGGCCACCGGCGCGGCCATCCTGGCCTGCAACCATGTGAGCTTTGTCGATGCCGTGCTGCTCATGGCCGCCAGCCCCCGGCCCATCTACTTCCTGATGGACCACCGCATCTTCCGCGTGCCCTTGCTGGGCTGGCTGTTCCGCCTGGCCAAGGCCATCCCCGTCGCGCCCCAGAAGGAAGATCCCGCCACCTACGAGGCTGCGTTCGAGCGCGCCGCCCAGGTGCTGCGCGAGGGTGATCTGCTGGCCATCTTCCCCGAGGGCGGCATCACGCGCGACGGGCAACTGCAGGAGTTCCGTGGCGGCATCATGAAGATCATCGAGCGTGCCCAGGCCGATGGCCTGCAGGTGCCCGTGGTCCCCATGGCGCTGACCAATCTCTGGGGTTCGTACTTCAGCCGCATCGAGCAGGGCGGCGCCATGGTGCGGCCCTTCCGCCGTGGCCTGTTCAACCGCGTTGGCCTGAACGTGGGCCAGCCCATGGCCCAGGCCGAGGTGCAGCCCGCGCTGCTGCGCGAGCGCGTGCAGCGGCTGCTGGCGGCCTAAGAGGGGTTCTGCTCCTCTACCGTGAAGCTCAGTCCGGCATTGGCCTTGAGCCTGGCGATGAGCGCATTGCCCATGGCGGGCGCCGTGGTCCAGATGCCGCCGGGCGTGTCCGGGGCGTCCTGCAGCAGGCAGACGGCTGCCTCGGTGATCATCTTGGACGTGGAGCCGTAGCCCGGATCGCGGTCGCCCTTGACGCCCACGCGCAGGCTGTGGCCGGCCGTGTCGGTGCCGATGAACAGCACGTCGTAGAAGCCCGATTCACGCTCTTCGCGCGATGGCCCCTCGCCAGGCTTGGGGCCGTCGTCCGCGCCCAGCGACTTGTCGGCCGCCACGGCGTTGGCCAGGGCCTCGCCCTTTTCGCCCGCGCCTGTGACCATCATCTCGTCGTAGACAAAGTCGGCGCCATAGGCATGGCCCAGCAGAAAGTTGGAGCGGTGCACGTTGCGCGTGTTGATGGCCGCCATCACGAAGGGCGCCACCCACAGGTCCAGCACCTCGTCCACCATGGGCTTGCTGCCGGACGGTTGGCGCGGGCCCTCGAAGCCCGGCGTGAGCGAGAACGGATTGCGCAGCAGCTCCAGCACGCCCGGCTGGGCGGCGGCCGCCGCCATGGTGGCCTTGAGGCTGGCTGCCGTGCCGC
Source organism: Delftia sp. RIT313 (assembly GCF_000632165.1). Classification (NCBI taxonomy): domain Bacteria; kingdom Pseudomonadati; phylum Pseudomonadota; class Betaproteobacteria; order Burkholderiales; family Comamonadaceae; genus Delftia; species Delftia sp. RIT313. The sequence goes on from NZ_JFYT01000083.1 coordinate 14,314, forward strand.
CCGAGAACGTGCCCTTCATCTTGCGCACCCGGCCCCGCACGCGCTGGGCGGGCTGGCCGAAGCGGGCCTGCATCTCTCGCTGGAGCATGAACACGCCCAGGTCGAAGGGAATGGAATCGAAGCCGCAGGAGAACACGATGCGCGCGCCGCTGGCCTTGGCTGCGGCCTCGTGGGCATCGATCATCTGGCGCATCCACGCTGGCTCGCCGCACAGGTCCACATAGTCCACGCCGGCGCTGGCGCAGGCGGCCACGAGTTCGTTTCCGTAGAGCTGGTAGGGGCCGACCGTGGTCAGCACCAGGCGGGTCTGCTCCATCAGCGCCTGCAGGCTTGCGGGATTGCCGGTGTCGGTCACCACCAGCGGGGTATCGGCGGGCGCGCCCAGCTCGTCGCGCACGGCCGCGAGCTTGGCGGCATTGCGCCCGCCCATGGCCCAGCGCAGCCCGCTGCCTGCGGGGTAGCGCCTGAGCAGGTACTCCACCACCAGCCGGCCCGTGAAGCCGGTGGCGCCGTGGACGACGAGGTCAAAGGGTTTGGTCATGGGAGATCTCCATCAATCAGCGTGGCGAACGTGCGATTGCCCGCTGCACTGCAGCCGGGGTGGGCGCATTGTCTGTGGCGCGCCGCAGGGTTCCTGTCGCCCAGGTGCCGTGCCCCATGTCCTGTGTGCTGGTGTCACATGCAGGAACTTTTTGGGGTGTAAACAACAGTCAAAAACTTGAAAAGTACCGTTTTAAGATACTCAATGGCCTGTGTCTGGCCACTGTTACGGTTGAATGCAGACACGCAAGTTACGTCTGGGCACCATGCGTCCCGTGTTCAACCAATGCCCTTGAGGGGCACCTCGGCAAATGTCCTCTTCTCCCATCGTCGTTCAGCGTGATACCCGGGCCTGGCAACTGCAGGTGTGGGTGTCGTTCGGCATTGCGGTCTCGCTGTGCGCCATCGGCCTGGCATGGCTGCCCGGCGAGCAGCTGGAGCAGGCCTTCATGGTGATGGGCTATGTGTTCTGCCTCTCGGCCGCCTTCGTGCTGGCCAAGTTCGTGCGGGACAACGAGGGCGGCCGCAGCGGCGCAGGCGACACGCCCATGTGGAAGCTGGTGGTCTGGGGCGGCTTTGCCGTGTCCATGGCGCTGACCGGCTGGGGGCTGGTGAGCATGGACATCAACGTGACCTACAAGGCCTTCCTGGGCGTGAGCTGGCTCTACCTCATCACCACCGCCTTCACGCTGGCCAAGATGCTGCGCGACCGCCACGAGGCCGACCTGGCGCAGGCCCGCATGCATGGCCGCCGCGAGGCCGCGCAACCGGCCGACGCCGAGTGATGTCCACCCCTTCCCCGCATTTCCAGGAGTCCAAGCAATGATGGTCAACCAATCCGTTTTCGCGCGCCTGCCGCGTGCCCTGCTGGCCGCTGGCGCGCTGTGCGCAGCCCTGGCCATGGCGCCTGCCCATGCGCAAAGCGAGGCCTCCGTGGCGCTGTCCATGCTGCCCGTGGCCTCCGTGGTGGGCACGGCTTCGGTGGCTTCGACGGCCGCTGGCGCCGTGGTGGCCTTGCCGGCCGCGCTGTCGGTGGGCGGCGCGGTGCTGACCGTGAAGGCGGTGCAGGCCTCGGCCACGGGCACGGTCTATCTGCTCGAGCGTGCCTCCGACGGCGCCCAGGCCAGCGTGGAAGTGGTGGGGCGGGGCGCCTCCGCCTCGGCCTATGCCGTGGGCACGGTGCTGACCTGCAGCGTGATCGGCGCAGGCGTTGTCATCTCGGCGGCCGGCAAGGTGCTGGCCTTCATTCCCAACGAGATGGGCAAGGCCCTGCTGCACAACGAACGCCTGTGATGTCTGCCATGAAACCGCCTCTTTCCCCTTCCCCTGTGGCCCGTGCCGCCTGCCTTGTGCTGCTGCTGGCCGCCGCGCTGGGCACGGCCCATGCAGGGCGCAGCTGCGAGGACAAGCCCCTCACCCCCCAATCCCTGCAAAAGGGGCTGGACCTGGCCCAGCGCACATCCCAGGCGCTGGATGCCGAATATGCGAAGAACGGCACCCGTGTCGTGCTGCTGGCGCGCGTGGGCCAGGACCTGAGCAAGTACGACCTGCACTACTCGCACTACGGCTGGGCCTACAGGACCCCCGAAGGCCCCTGGCGCGTGGCGCACAAGCTCAACGAATGCGGCACGGCCGGCGGCCATGTCTACCGCCAGGGCCTGGGCGAATTCTTCCTAGACGACCTGTGGCGCTACGAGGCCGGCGTTCAGGTGCCCACGCCCGCCGTGCAGCAGGCGCTGTGGACCTTTCTGACCCAGCCCCAGACCGTGCTGCGCCTGCAGCACGAGCCCTACAGCATGGTCAGCTATGCCTGGGGCCAGCGCTACCAGCAGTCCAACCAGTGGGCCACCGAAACCCTGGCCGCCGCCATGGAGCCGGCCACGGTGCAGCGGCGCGAGCAGGCCCAGGCCTGGCTGCAGTTCAAGGGCTACGAGCCCGGCGTGCTGGTCATCCGCGCCCTGTCGCGGCTGGGCGGGCGCGTGACGGCTGCCAACATCGCCTTCGACGACCATCCCAACGACAAGCGCTATGCCAGCCGCATAGAGACCGTGACCGTGGAATCGGTGACGCAGTGGCTGCAGCGCAGCCAGCTGGCGGGTCCGGTGCGCGTGCTGCCCTGAGCCGGACCGGCTCTTCCTTCGCCTGCGGTCTTCCTCGGCCGCAGGCCACTGAAACAGGAGTTTCCCCATGAGCAAGGCACTGCGTCTGCCCGAGAAATGGTTCCGCCGAGGCCTGTGGCTGGTGGCGGTGGTGTTCGCGTCCTTCCTCATCGGCCTGGGAGGCCTGGTGGTGGGGGATCTGCCCCAGGTCGAGTCGCCGCGCACGGTGGAGGACTTCATCGCGCCCGCTGCGGCCGAGCCCGTCAAGGCCGAGATCAAGGCCGCCGATGCCGATCACGACAAGGCGGAGACGGCGCTGCAGAACGCGCGCCTCAAGTACCAGGCCACGCAGGCGCGCTACCGCTCGGCGCGCGAGACCTTCGACAACTGGGTGGCCACGCGCCGCGCCACGGCCCGGCCCGAGCAGGACAGCGAGCTGCTGTCGCGCACCCAGGCGCTGGATGCCATCAAGCAGGAAGAGAACACCGCACGCGCCTCCGTGGAGCGGCTGCAGGACGCCAGCCTGCAGGCACGCCAGCGCCTGGACGCGGCCAACCGCCAGTGGGACGGTCTGCGCGACGGTGCCATGGAGGCCTGGCGCAAGGAGATGCGCGCCATCGAGCTGCGCGTCTTCCTCTACCGCCTGGCGCTGACCCTGCCCCTGCTGCTGGTGGCCGGCTGGCTGTTCGCCAAACAGCGCAAGAGCACCTGGTGGCCCTTTGTCTGGGGCTTCATCTTCTTTGCGCTGTTCGCCTTCTTCGTCGAACTCGTGCCCTACCTGCCCGACTACGGCGGCTACGTGCGCTATGTGGTCGGCATCGTGGTGACGGTGCTGCTGGGGCGCGCGGCCATTCTGGGCCTGAACCGCTACCTGGAGCGGCAAAAGCAGCAGGAGTCACTGCCCGAGACGCAGCGGCGCCAGGAACTGGGCTACGACGTGGCCCTGGCCCGCCTGGCCAAGGGCGTATGCCCGGGCTGCGAGCGCCCCGTGGACCTGAAGGACGGCGCCATCGATTTCTGCCCCCACTGCGGCATAGGCCTGTTCGACCGCTGCGGCAGCTGCAATACCCGCAAGAGCGCCTTTGTGCACTATTGCCACAGCTGCGGCACCCAGGCCGATGGCAACCGCAGGAAGCCGGGAGCCGTGCTGCCTTCCACGTCTGCTGCGCCTGCCGTGGCTCCCGTGCCTCCCGTGCGGGAGGCCGGGCCGGCACCGGGGTGAGTCTGGCTGAGCCCGCCTGACCCCCGCCTGAAGCGGCCCTGGCGGCGGCTGTGGCGGTGTCGGCCGGAGCCGGCAAGACCCTTGAAGCTGCGCGGGGTTGTGGTACACCATGGCTTGCGCGCTCGGCCGGGGCGCAGATGTCTTCAGCGAGGATGCCATGTCACGCCAGCTGCCGTATCCCCCACAACACACGCCAGCGCAGCCCGCCCACCCACCGGCCGGCGCGTCCGCCCATCTTCTTCCCCTGGCGGCCTGGGCCGTGGGGGCTGCCCTGCTGGCTGGCCATGTGCTGGCCGGCCCTTCTTCATGGAAAGCCTGGGCGGCCTACGCCGTGCTGTCGGCCCTGGCCGGCATGGCCTGGGTCTGGCGCTGCCATGCAGCCGGCCTGCCGCTGACCCGGACGCTGCGCGGCCACGGCTGGATACAGGCCACGATGGCCTTGCTGCTGGCGGCCTGGCAGCCCTCGCTGGCCTGGGCCTCTGCCCTGCTGTGGCTGGCCGCCATCGCCTGGCTGCCCTGGGATGGCGAGCGCGAGCAGGCGCTGCACCTGCCCGCAGGCCAGATCGTGCTGCTGTGCGCCATGCTGGCCATGCTCTGCGCCGTGGTGGTGGCCAGGCCCATGCCGCAGATGGCACCGGGCTCGGTCGCCGTGCGCATTCTGTGGCTGGCCAGCGTGCTGCTGCCGCTGGCCGTGCATGCGCTGGCCCTGTGGCAGGCACTGAGCCGCATGCAGCGCCAGTACACCGAGGAACTGGCGCAGCTGTCCAGCTACTGCGGCCAACTGGCCGACGATGTGCAGCAGCTGCAGACCCGCGTGGGCTCGCTGCAATTGCCCACGGGGCGCGACACGCTGACCGGCGTGGCCAATTACTCGCGATTGATGGATGCCGTCGATGGCCTGCGCGAGCGCCATGCGCGCAAGCCCGAACCGTTTTGCGTGGTGCTGCTGGAGCTGGACCCCTGGGTGGAGCGTGCGGGCGTGCACCCGCCGCACAAGGGACCATCGCTGCAGGACCGGGTGCTGCTCATGCTCAGCGGCCTGCTGGTCACCCACCTGCGCACGGTGGACGGCATAGGCCGCTACCGCGATGACACCTTCATGCTGGTGATGCCGGATACCGCCTCCGTCCAGGCCGTCTGGGCGCTGCAGCGCGTGCGCGAGGGCGTGCGCCAGCAGCACTGGAGCGAAAAGCCCATCCCCGACCCCGACAAGGACCCGCTGACCCTGACCCTGGCCGTGGCGGAGTTCCAGGCGGGCGAAACCTCGGAGCGGCTGGTGCAGCGTGCCGAAGCGGCCCTCGCGCATGGCCGCGCCTGCGGGCGCAACCAGATCGTGGTGGCCGAGGACGTGCGGCCGCCACGCACCTCCTAGGCGAGAAGGATGCAATCTCCGGGATTTCCCGGATGCGGTCACAATGGGCGCCCATGAGGGCCGCCGGCCCACCGCGCTTCTTCGCATGCCCGTGCTTTCCTCCATTTCTCGGAATTTCCCGGACCGTCTCCTGTGGGGGCCGAAGCCGGCGTCGCCGTTGGTGGACGAGGCGCTGCACCTGGAGCGCTGGAAGCGCCGCACCTGGCAACTGCACATCTCCGTGCTGGTCAGCCATCTCTATGCGCTGCTGCTGTTTCTGGGCCATGCCTGGGCCGGCTATGCGCCCTGGGCCGTGGTGCTGGGCTATGGCCTGTGGGTGGCGGCGGGCATGGGCTTCATCACCTGGGCCTATGCCAGCGACTGGTGCCACAGGCTGCGCGATCCGGGCATGTTCCTCACGCACCAGCTGGTGTCCATCATCGGCGTGCTGGGCATGGTCATGGCCGCCCCTGCGCTGGCGTTCCAGTCCATGGTGATGCTGATCGCCTTCAGCGCCGACGGTTTCCTGGCGCGCAGCCGCACCAGCTTCTGGCTGACCTGGATAGGCACGCTCATCGCCGTGGCGGCCATCATTCTCTGGCGGGGGCCGCTGATGCGCATGACCACGGACACGGCTGCAGGCCAGTTGCTGGCCTTCGGCGTGGTGCTCGGTGCCGTGGTGCGCTGCAGCGTGCAGGCCACCTTCTTTCGCAGCATGCAGTACCGGCTGGGCATCGCCAATGACAAGCTGGCCACGGCGCTGGCGCAGATCGAGGCCCTGCTGCGCCATGACGACCTGACCGGCGTCAGCAACCGCCGGGGCGTGATCGAGCGGCTGCACGAGGTGCGCACCGCCGCCCACGACCGTGGCACGGTGCTGTGCGTGGCGCTGCTGGACATAGACCACTTCAAGCGCATCAACGACAGCTTTGGCCATGAGGGCGGCGACCGCGTGCTGCGCGCCTTCGGAACGCTGCTGAAGTCGCAGCTGCGCAGTGCTGATGGCGTGGGCCGCTATGGCGGTGAGGAGTTCCTGCTGGTGCTGCCCGACACCGACCTGGCCCAGGCCGGCGAACTGCTGGAGCGCCTGCGGCTGCGCATTGCCGAAGCCCCGTGGACGCAGACCCTGGGCGAGGGCGCCCGCGTCACCTGCACGCTGGGCGCCGCGCAGTACCGCGCGGGCGAGTCGGTGGAGGCGACCATTGCACGTGCCGATGCGGCGCTTTACCGTGGCAAGGCCCAGGGCCGCAACTGCACCGTGCTGGAGCCGCAGCAGGCCCCGCAGGTCTTGAGCGGCGCACCGGCTCCCCGGACTGATGCCGGAATGCCTGACCGCTTGTGAGTGCAGCTCACGACGAGTGACAGAAAACATCGTTATTCATGCGCACCGATCGTCCATAGCATCGGCATCCATGCTCGGAATGGACAAGGGTGCAAATATGAACCAATGGTTCGCTGAAATCGTCGGCAACGGGCCCGAGGGCGCTGGCATCGTGGTGTCTGCGCAAGGCTGGGATAGGCATCTGCAGTCCGGCCCCCGCCAGTTGCAGGCCGGCCCGCTCCGCGCCGAACTGGCCGACGGCGGCCTGCGCAATGTCCGCTATGGCGGCGTCGACATCCTGCGCTCCATGGCCTTTGTGGCGCGCGACGGACAAGGTGACCGCTGTGTGCATGGCGCGGGCGAACTGAGCCTGCGCGAGCGGGCCGGCCGCTTCGAGGCCTTCTACGAAACGGTGGTGGACTGCGAGGAGCTGAGCCTGGCCTGGCGCGTGCGCATCGTGGGTTCGGCGCGCGGACTGAGCTTCACGTGCTGGGCGCGTGCCCAGGGGGATGTCGACGGCGGCCTGCAGCGGGGCCTGCGCGCCGGGCGGGCAGGCCTGGAACTGGTGTATCCGCTCAAGGTCCTGGCTGGCCGGCCCGTGCATGTCCAGCATGTCGATGGCAGTGCCGAAACCACCGTGCTGCCCGAGCCCGATGCGCTGCAGCGCCTGTCGCAGCTGTCTGGCATCGCCCATGAGCCCGCACCGGGCCTGCAGGTGGACTGCCGCCTGGAAGGCGCCGAGTTCGAGATGCTGGGCCAGCGCTGTGGCGGCAAGGCCTTTTTCCGGCTGCAGCCGCGCGCGTTGTCTCCTTCGCCCTCCTACCCGTTGACCCGGGGCCGGACCCTGGTGCAGATGGCCGACCTCTTGTTTGTCTCGCCCGGCGCCCTGCAGTAGCACCGCAAGCAGCGCCTGGCCGGGCCTGGCCGGGCCTGGCCGGGTCAGCCTGTGCCTTGCAGGCGGGCGGCGTGCACCGTGGCCTCCAGCAGCTTTCTCTCCCGCTCCAGGTGGGCAATGAACTGGGCTTGCTCCATGGCCATGGGCTTGAAGCCGGCGTCGGCGAGCTTGCGCACCAGTTCCGGCTCGGCCAGCACGGCGGCGGTCTCGCGGGCCAGGCGCTCGGCAATGCGGGCATCGGTGCGGGCCGGCAGCAGCAGGCCCTGCCAGGCCTCGACATCAAAGGACTGCCAGACCGGCGTTTCCTGCAGGCTGGGAGTCTGCGGCAAGGTGGCGGCGCGCAGGCGCGAGGTCACGCCCAGGCCGCGCAGCTTGCCTTCGCGTACAAAGGACTGGACCAGGGCCACGGGCAGCACGGCCAGGTCGATCTGCCCGCCCGCCAGCTCGGTCAGCGCCTGCGGGCCGGATTTGTAGGGCACATGCGTCCAAGACAGGCCGGCCTGCTGCTGGAGCATTTCTGCGGTCAGGTGCAGGCTGGTGCCCACGCCATCGGTGCCCACGGTCAGCCGGCCCGGCTGCTGGCGCGACAGCTGCACGAGCTCGGCCGCCGTGGTGGCCGGCAGGTCGGGGCGGCCTGCCAGCACGAAGGCCGAAGAGGCTACGGGCGCCACGGGCAGCAGTTCCCTGAGGCCGTCATACCGGAAGCGCTCTGGCGACACCAGCGGTGCAATGAGCACGCAGCTGGCCACGCCGAACAGCGCGGTATGCCCGTCCGGCCTGGCCTTGATCACCCGCTGGGTGGCGATGGTGCCCGAGGCGCCCACGGTGTTTTCTATGACCACGGGCTGGCGCAGCCGCTCCGCCAGGCGCGGCATGACCAGGCGCGCGGCCACGTCCACGCTGCCGCCCGGCGAAAAGGGCACGACCACGGTCAGCGGCTGGCTGGGCCAGGCGTCGGCCCCAGCCGTGGACGCACGGGCTGCCTGTGACAGCCAGGGCGCGCCCAGCATCCAGGCCGCCATTTGCCTGCGGTTGAGGCTCATGACAGCCTCCCGGCGGCGCCCAGCCAGGGCAGCTGGTCCGCGTGGTAGCGCCAGGTCTGGAACACGCTGTTGAGCCGTCCGGGGCCGGTGCGGCGTGCTGCGGCATCGGGGTACTCGGCGAACCAGGGCAGGATGTATTCCCAGACCACCTCCCCCGCAGGCGTGACCTCGAAGAGCCGGCCCGTGGCCGATTCGGTGATGTGGGTGTTGCCGTTCCACAGGCGCTGGGCATTGCCCATGAAGGCGGTGTAGAAGGCGTTGACCATCTCGTCCTGGTAGCTCCAGACCACGCGGTGGTCGGCAGGATCGATCTCCACCACGCGCGAGAAGGCCACATGGGCGCCTTCGCGGAAGTTGCCGTTGTCGAAGGCCAGGATGTGGCCGTTGTCCAGCGCCACGGGCGCATGCTGGTGCGAGACCACCGAGGGTGGAATGTGCAGCGTCACCGCGCCGCTGGCCTTGTCCACGGCAATGATGCCGGAGGTGGTGCGCAGGCTCATGAGCACGCTGCCGTCGGCCCTCACGCCCAGCCCGTTGACCAGCGGCCAGTGGTAGCGGCCGAAGCCCGGGTGGATGGGGAAGTCCTGGGGCGCCAGATGCTCCCAGGCCTTCCATTCCCAGACCAGGCGGCCGCTGCGGTCCACTTCGCGGATCACGTCGCCGTACATCACCTCGCCGGGCCCATGCGCGGTGCCGCCGGGCACGCGCTCGGCAAAGCCCGCAGGCACGGGCGCGCAGGCGGCATAGAGCAGATGGCCGTTGGGCAGCCATTGCGCGTCATGGTGGTGGTCCGGGTCCTCGTGGCGCCAGACGATCTCGCCCTGCGGCGTGACCTCGTAGAAATCGCCGCCATGCCACATGGACCATGGCGCATAGCGATCGGGCGAGCGGGGGTGGTTGCCGTTGTAGCCCAGGTTGCCGTTGGGCAGGATCACGGCGTGCCGGCCCGCGCGCACGGGCAGCTTCCATTCATGGGCCACGCGGCCTTCGATGTCCACCAGGTAGACATGGCCGTCGGCCGTCTGCGGCGCGATCAGGGTGTAGCCGCCGGCCGAGAGGGCGGGGTCGTGGGCGATGAGTCCGACGCCGCGGCGGCGCTGGGTGACTTGGTCTACGGTGCTTGCCATGGGCTGCTTTCAAAGGAGGCCGGGAATGAGCGCCACTCTAGGCAGTCGCAAGCGTCAGGAATAGCTGTTTGTTTTGGATGAGGTGTCAGATAAAAATTTACACTCCGCGCCATGCCCGCAATCTCCCAGGCCTTTCGCTGTTTTGACGAGGTGGCGCGCCGTGGCTCGGTGCGCAAGGCCGCCGTCACGCTGCACCTGACGGCGGCCGCCGTGAACCAGCAAATCCTCAATCTGGAGGCCCAGGTCGGCGTGCCGCTGTTCGACCGCCTGCCGCGCGGCATGCAGCTGACAACGGCCGGGGAGCTGATGCTGGCGGCCGTGCGGCGCAGCCAGCGTGACTTCGACAACGCGCTGGCCCAGGTGGAGGACCTGCGCGCCCTGCGCCGGGGCCATGTGCGCGTGGGCGTGTCCCATGCCACGGCCGAGTACCTGCTGCCCCTGGTGATCGCCAGCCTGCACGGGCGCTATCCGGGCATTACCTTCAGCGTGCGTTCGGGCACGGGCGAGGAGCTGCTGCGCGGCGTGGCGCAGGGCGAGATCGATGTGGCCTATTGCCTGCGCCGCCCGCCGCCGCCCGGCGTGCAGGAGGTGCGCGCCTGGCCCCAGCCGCTGGGCGCGGTGATGGCCCCCGGCCATCCGCTGGCCACCGAGCCGCGCCTGCTGCGCCTGCGCGATTGCGTGGACTATCCGCTGATCCTGATGGCGCCGGGTATGGAGTTGCGCAGCATGCTGGAGCAGATGGACAGCGCGGCCCTGCACCAGCAGCGGCCGCTGGTGGAGACCAGCTCCGTGCCCATGGTGCGGCGCCTGGTGGCCGGCAGCACGGCCCTGGGATTCCTGGTGCCCGACAACGTGGCCGAGGATGTGGCGGCCGGCCGCCTGCTCTGGCGGCCCCTGCACGACGCCGGTGCGCAGTTGCCCGGCTGCCTGTACCAGCGCATCGGCTACACCAAGGCAGCCGCCATGCGGCTGTTTCTGGACGAGCTGGAGCGCGTGGCCGACGAGATGCGCGCCGGCTTCGAGACCGGCGTGTCCTGGTCGCTCAAGGACCTGGCGACCTGAGTGATCTGAGCGACTCGAGTAATCGGCTGCGGGGCGTCAGACGCCCCGGGCGCGCTCGGCCTTGAAGCGTGCGCGCATTTCAGTGAAGTTGCCCGCCTCCAGCGCATTGCGCACTTCCTGCATCAGGTTCAGGTAGTAGTGCAGGTTGTGGATGGTGGTGAGCATGGGGCCCAGCATCTCGCCGCAGCGGTCCAGGTGGTGCAGGTAGGCGCGCGAGAAGCCGTCGCGTCCGCCTTGCTCCCAGCTCACGCCGCTGGTGCCGGCGCAGGCATGGCAGGTGCAGCTGGGGTCCAGCGGCTGGTGGTCGGTCTTGTGGCGCGCATTGCGGATCTTCAGGTCGCCATAGCGCGTGAAGATGGTGCCGTTGCGCGCATTGCGCGTGGGCATGACGCAGTCGAACATGTCCACGCCGTCGGCCACGCCCTGCACCAGGTCCTCGGGCGTGCCCACGCCCATCAGGTAGCGCGGCTTGTGGGCCGGCAGGCGGTGGGGCGTGTGGGCCATGATGGCCAGCATCTCGTCCTTGGGCTCGCCCACCGAGACGCCGCCCACGGCGTAGCCGGGGAAGTCCATCTCGACCAGGGCCTGCAGCGATTCCTCGCGCAGGTTCTCGTACATGCCGCCCTGCACGATGCCGAACAGCGCATTGGGGTTGCCCAGGCGCTGGAACTCGTCGCTGGAGCGCTTGGCCCAGCGGCGGCTCATCTCCATGCTCTTGCGTGCCTCGGCCTCGGTGGTCTTGTGGCCGTTGGTCTCGTAGGGCGTGCATTCGTCCAGCTGCATGACGATGTCCGAGTTCAGCACGGTCTGGATCTGCATGCTGACTTCGGGCGACATGAACAGCTTGTCGCCGTTGACCGGGCTGGCGAAGTGCACGCCTTCCTCGGTGATCTTGCGCATGGCGCCCAGGCTCCAGACCTGGAATCCGCCCGAGTCGGTGAGGATGGGCTTGTCCCACTTCTCGAAGCCGTGCAGGCCGCCGAAGCTCTGCATGATGTCCAGCCCCGGGCGCATCCACAGGTGGAAGGTGTTGCCCAGGATGATCTGCGCGCCCATCTCCTGCAGGCTGCGCGGCATCACGCCCTTGACGGTGCCATAGGTGCCCACGGGCATGAAGATGGGTGTCTGCACCACGCCGTGGTTGAGCGTGAGCTGGCCGCGGCGCGCGTGGCTGGAGGGATCGGTCTTGAGCAGGTCGAATTGCAGCATAGCCCTCCATTGTCCCAGATGGCCGCATGTGCGTGTCGGACGCTCCGTGACTGTCCCCGGAGCCCGTCTGGCTTAGCCGGCCCGCGTCTACACTGGGGTGGTTGCGATTCGCCAGCTACAAAAAAGGAGGTCCGCATGCTGAAGATCATGATTGCCGTCGATGGGTCCGAGCCCTCGCTGGATGCCGTGCACCACGCCATCTCCCTGGTGCGCCAGGGCCTGCAGGCGCATTTCGTGCTGGCCCATGTGCAGCAGGAAGCCTCGCTGTTCGAGCTGGCCACGCAGGACTCGGACATGATTGCCGCCGCCAGCGTGGACGCCGGCATGCACCTGGTGGCGCCGGCCGTGGCCCTGGTGCGGGCGGCCGGCATTTCCTACGAGGTGGAGATCGGCCTGGGCGAGCCCGCCGCCGCGCTGGCCGACATTGCCGAGAGCACGGGCTGCGAGCAGATCATCATCGGCGCACTGGGCCAGGGCGGCCTGCGGCGCGTGCTGATCGGCTCGGTCTCGCGCGAGGTGGCACGCAACAGCCGGCTGCCTGTGACCATCGTCAAGCATGCCGAGCCGCACGATGAAGAAGGGGAAGAGGACCTGGGTCCCGAGTGAGGTGGTGCCGGGCGCGCGCGGGCTTTCAGGCGGCCCGCCGTTGCTGGCCCTGATGGGACTGGTGCCGGCCTGCATGGGCGCCGTAAGCTCCGTAGGCACCATGAGCGTGGGCATGCGCGTGGGGTTGCAGCTTGCCGTGCGGCAGGCTGGCCAGGCGCTGGAACATGCGGCGGCAGTAGCCGCGTATGCCCAGGCATTTGTTGATCTCATCCACCGGCAGGGGCCCGGAGACCACGACGATGCTGTCGGCCTGGTCCCAGTCGCCGGCCGCGCGCAGCCGCCTGCGCGTGCACAGGGCCCAGGCATGGATGCGCGTGGGCGAGCCATGCTCATGGACCTGGCCCGTGACCAGGTCGAAGGCAATGGCCACCAGCTCGGTCCTGAGCCGGCAGCGGCGCTCGCCCGTGATGGCACTGGGCGTCTCGCGCATGTCGTACAGGCAGTAACTGCCGGCCTTGAGCTGGTATTGCAAATCCATGGCGGACCTCCGCGGTTCGTTCTGGGGCGGGTTCCGGGCCTGCCTGCAAAGGCCCGGGGCATCGGCGCATTCTGACGCATGGCCCCGGCCGCTGGCAATGCAGCCAGCGGGACGGGGCTTCCCCGCGAAGGGCAAGCGGCAAAGCGTGCCCGGCGAGGGCCGGTCTTCTAGAAGTCCAGAAGACTGAAGCCCACGCTGAGCACGGTGCGCTTGTAGTTGTAATCGATCAGGCTGTCACCGTATCCGCTGAAAAGCTGGACATGCAGGCGCAAATTGCTCTTGCCACCGTTCCATCCTTCGCCTAGGGTGCGCAGCCATTCGACGCGGCCCGAGCCTCGGCCCTGGCCCAGCGAGCCGCGCGCAGTGAAGCCCAGATAGTTCTGCGCATTGACGTTCCAGCCCAGTTTCACCTCGCCCCGGCCTATGTAGTCCTGGATGCGCGGGTTGTCGTCGTGCTCGGCGCTTTCGCGGATGCGCTGCCAGGCCTTGGCGTGCAGCTGCCAGCGGTTGTCCAGCTCGAAGCCGGTCATCAGATACCAGCGGTTCCAGCTGCGCGACAACGGATCGCTCTGGCCGTTGGACTGGTGCACCAGGCCCACGCCGCTGTAGCGCCAGCGCCAGCCGAAGGGCAGCCGGGCATCGGTGGGGTAGACGTAGAAGATCTCGGGCTCGTGGTCCGTGTTGCGGAAGGGCCGCGAGATGGCCGGGCTGAACAGCTGCCAGTACGACTGCTGGGTGTAGCCGACCCACAGCGAGTCCTTGCCCGCCGAGGTGCTGCTGGTCAGCAGGCCCTGGGCGACCTTGGTGCGCACGGACAGCTGCACGCGCATTTCCTCGGTCTTGTAGGGCTGCGACTGCGCAGGGTCCTTGCCGGGCGTGGTGGGCTGCCGGTTGACATGGTCGGCCGTCACCACGGACACGGACATGGGCCGGTAGCCGCGGAAGCTGAAGGTGCCGCAGTCGCTGCCCGGTTCCAGCTCGAAGTAGCGCGACAGCTCGCTGTAGCGCGGGTCGCGGCAGCCGCCGTTGGTGGGGGTGGTGGGCAGCGCCAGGCCCTGGCCGCTGTCGGCCG
>NZ_JFYT01000084.1:0-28154 GCF_000632165.1 Delftia sp. RIT313
AATCGGACACATCGAAAAACGGGAGTGGGGAGAGATTTCAGTTGACTTTTGATCAACTGAATACTGAATCCATATCGATTTTCTGCAGTGCGATTTTCATGCAAAGTACCTCCATCAATTGAGCTTTCAGCAATGACCATGAACGAAGCCCCCGCCATCGCCCCTGCACCCCTGGCCATCACCATGGGCGATCCCGTGGGCATAGGCCCCGAGATCATCGTCAAGCTGGCCATGGACCCCGCCCGGCCCCGTGCGCCTTTTTTCGTCATCGGCGACACGGGGCGGCTGCAGCGGGCAGCCGACATGCTGGGGGTTCACCCGCGCATCCACGCCATCGATGCGCCGGCCCAGGTTCCCGCCACCGTGCCACCCGCCGCCGTCTTCGTGCTCCAGACCGGGGACCGGCTGCCCGAGGACCTGGCCTGGGGACGCATCGATGCGCGCGCCGGGGCCGCCTGCCATGCCTACATACAGCGCGGCATCGACCTGGCCCTGGCCGGCGAAGTCGCAGGCCTGGTGACCGCCCCCATCCACAAGGAGGCGCTGCGCGCCGCGGGCTGCCCCCACCCCGGCCATACCGAGATGCTGGCCGAGCGCTCGGGCACGCGCGACTTCGCCATGATGCTCGCCAATGACGAGTTGCGGGTGCTGCTGGTCTCCATCCACGTGCCGCTGCAGCAGGCCATTGCCGCAGTCACGCCGGACAACGAACTGCGTGCCATCCGCCTTGCGCACCGGGCCTGCCGGGCGTTCGGCATCGCCCGGCCCCGTGTGGCCGTGGCGGGACTCAATCCGCACGCCGGCGAGAACGGGCTGTTCGGGGATGAGGACCGCTCGGTGATCATCCCCGCCATTGCGGCCGCACGGGCCGAAGGCATAGACGCCAACGGCCCCTGGCCGGGCGACACGGTCTTCATGCGGGCACGCCGGGGCGAGTTCGACGTGGTGGTCGCCCAATACCATGACCAGGGGCTGATTCCCGTGAAGTACCTGGGCGTCGAGCAGGGCGTGAACATTACCGTGGGCCTGCCCTTCGTGCGCACCTCGGTGGACCACGGCACGGCCTTCGACATCGCCGGCACGGGCCGTGCGGACCATGCCAGCCTGGCCTGCGCGCTGCGCCAAGCGGCGGCCATGGTGCAGGCGGGCCGCTCCGGCGCCAGCGGGCAGGCGCAGCGCCCGGACTTCATCTTCATGCTCACGCAGCAGGACAAGACCATTGCCGATGCGCGCGAGCGGCTGCGCGAAGTGCTGGCCCAGGGCGTGCGCCATGTGGGCTTCAAGGACATAGGCCTGCCCCTGCCCCAGCTGCGCGAGCTGGCCCGGGACATCCGCGCAGGCGGTGCCAGGGTCTATCTGGAAGTCGTCAGCCTGGACGAGGCCAGCGAGGTGGCTTCGGCCCGCGCGGCGGTCGAGCTCGGTGTGGACGTTCTCATGGGCGGCACGCGCCCCGAGGCGGTGCTGCCCGTGCTGCGCGGCAGCGGCATTGCCTACTATCCGTTTCCCGGCAGGATCAGCGGGCATCCGAGCGTGCTTTCAGGGCCGGCCGAGGACATCGTGGCCAGCGCGCGCCGCATCGCGGGGCTGGAGGGCGTTCATGGCCTGGACCTGCTGGCCTACCGTTTCCGGGGCGACGTGCCGGCCCTGATCAAGGCGGTCTGCGATGCGGTGGACAAGCCCGTGGTCGTGGCCGGCTCCATTGATCGCAGCGAACGCATCGCGGCCGTGCTTGCCAGCGGTGCCGCGGGTTTCACGGTAGGCACCGCCGCCTTCGAGGAGACTTTTCCAGCCGCGCGGCCCGGGCTGGCGGCGCAGTTGCAGGCCATACAGGCGCTGGTGGACTGATAGCGGGCCGGCCATCGCGCGCACCTCCCGCACCTCCCGCACCTCAGACAACGCACGCAACTCTCGCACCTCCCTTATCTGCCACGCCTCCCGCACATTCCGCGCGCCGGTGTCATGGGCCAGCAACTGGCGCCGCTCGGCTTCGGCCAGGCGGTGGGTCTTCAGCCGCTGGACCACATGGAACTGGCGCTTCTTGGCCATGAGGGACGCGCCGCCTGCAAAGCCTTCCATGCGGCTTGCCGCCTTGCCATGCTGCGGGGCATTCCAGGGGTACAGGCCTGCCACCAGGGTCACAACGACAGCCAACACCATGACCACGAGCGCCCTCCAGGGTGCCCGGGGTCTGCGTTGGCCTTGCCTGTGATGCGCCTGAGAGTTCATGAAGACAGGGCAAATGATTGCGGCAGCTTGCATTGGTGCAGGTGCTTTAGCCTGCATCAATGAACCTGGCCGGATACCAGTCCAAAAACCAATCAGAACCCGGCGCACTTCAGTTGCGCCATTCCTTGATTCTCCAGCAGCCGGAATCTGATGAGAACCCTCGTTTTCCAACAGATGCATTGCCTGAATACGGAGATAACGCCCAGCAGCCTCTATTGCCGCATGAAAAACAAATGATTCATTGCTATCAATAGAAAACCTGAAACCCATCCATGGGCAAAACGCAAAGCCTGCCAACTGCCCTCTGGGCACTGCCAGCCAGGCACCGCAGCGCCACAGATGAACATCGAATGGCATCACCCTTTCCCCTACCATCCGGCAGCGTGTCGTCCTACTGAATAAACCATGCCATTTAGGGAACGATGATATTCACCCTGAATACCTCTCATTCGGCACACCATTGACAACGGCCGGTCTTTGAAGTGCAGCGCCGGTATTTGCAGGGCCCAATCGATGGCTGCACGCATTCAGCCATTTTCCGCAGTTTTGTGATCAGTTGTTTTGGCCAGATGGCTTGGCATCCGATGAATAAAGCAGGGATCTTGGTTGATGATTCGAACGCTGCCGCGGACCGTTGCCGGCCCCGCTGGAGTCTGGTCGCGCCTGCCGCTCGCGTGCCTTGGATGGAGCCTGGCAGCCGCTCCCGTCTTTCTGTGCGGCGCACAGGCGCAAACACCTTCTTCGGCGGCCGTTGCCGGTACCTCCATGGCTGAGGCACGCATCGAATCCCTGGACCGCGACCAGGCCGAGCAGGCCCGGCTCAAGGCACTCTCCGAAGGGGCCGCCCCTGCCTACCAGGACCGTTTCATGGATCCGGACGAGATCGCACAGTCCGCCGCCGCCGAGCCCGAAGCCGAGCAGCCCGAGGGCTTTCGCGCCTGGGTGGTGGAAAGCCGCCTGGGCCTGGGCGAATCCCGCACCACCGGCCATGGCCGCCAGCGCGCCACAGAAATCGGCCAGCGCCTCGAATACCGCCGCGAGACACTGAACTACGGCGAGTTCACCCTGCAGGCCGAAGGCCGGCACCTGAGCGGCGACAACTTTGGCAATGGACTGGGTATGGGCGGCTTGAGTATTGGCGGCCTGGGCTATGCCCGGCAAGCCACGAGCGAGCGCTTCACGCTGCGCAACCTTGGCTTTCCGCTGACCACGCAGACCTTCGCCGACACGGCCGTGGGCGACCTCTACAGCGAGCTGACCGATGGCCTGGCGCGCAACTACCGGCTGTCGCTGGGCTCGACCACGGTGCGCGGCGCCTCGGCGCGCATCTTCCGCCCGGACCTGGACCTGCGCGCGGGCTACGGCCAGCGCGGCCTTCTCACGGGAGGGCCCTACCCCGGGTTCGAGAAAAACCAGGGCACGCTGGGCTGGCTGGGCGCCACCGTGCGGCTGGACGGCCCCTGGTTTGCCGCCTTCCAGCTGGACCAGGCCGACGATATTCCCGCCTACTACAGTCCCAGGCACTACCCCGGCGATGACACGCAATACGACCCCGGCTCCGCCCTGGGCCTGGGCAGCAAGCGCGTGACCAGCTGGGCCGCCTCGCTGGGCTACGGGCGCGGCGTGCTGCGCGATGGCGACTTCAGGCTCCGCACCACGCTGCTGGGCAGCCGTACCAGCGCGCCACTGTTTTCTCCAGCGGCAGGCACCGCCGGCACGGAGGGCCGCAGCGCCCAGGGCCTGTTCATCGAGGCCAGTGCGCGCGCGGGCGCCTACCGCCATGAATTCGGCCTGCATGCAGCCCAGCCCCAGCTGCACTTTGGCGACTACGCGCTGTCCAGCGCGGCGCGCGGCGCCTATTGGCGCGTGGACCGCCATGTCACCCGCCTGAGCTGGGGCATGGGGCTGGACTACGAACGCACGCCGCAAACCACGGCGCAGGATGCAGGCTTTCAACTGTCGGGCTACCGCCGCCTGGGAGCGAATGGCAATGCCCAATACCAGTTCGACCGGCACACGGCCGTGGGCGGCAGCTTCAGCGCCTACCAGACGCGCAACGATGCGGGCACCGCAGGCGGCGGCCAATCGCGCAGCCTTTATGGCAGCGCGTTCTACCAGACCCGCTTTTTCGACTGGCCGCGCAGCCGCTTCATGCTGACCGTGCGGCGCAACGAGCTCATCGTGCTGGGCGACTCCTCCGCCACGGGCCAGGAGGTGCAGTGGGAGCAGGACTGGGCCGGTGCACGCCAGGCAACGCTGCGGTCCGAGCTCACCACCACGCTGGGCTATGCGCGCGACCGCAGCGGCGGCATGTCGCGCAACTATCCAACGGCCGGGCTGCAATGGCGCTACTGGCTGGAAAGCGGGCTGCAGCTGGCCGGCAACCTGCGCTACACCTCGCAAAGCGGCAGCCTCTACACCAGCCGGGGCCTGTCGGGCTCGCTGTCGGCCGAGAAGGAACTGGGCCGGGGCTGGCGCATGGGCGTCATGGCGCACTTCAACCAGGCCCGATCCTCTCTGCTGCCTACGCCCTCTTCCCTGCCCAACCTCTACCGCAGCGACGAGAAGACTGCCTATGTCTACCTGCGCTGGGAAGGCAGCGCGGGCACGGCCTATGCGGCCGCAGGCGCACCCGGTGAAGGCGTGGGCGGCGGCAGCCTGTCCGGCCGCGTGTTCTACGACGCCAACCGCGACGGCGAACAGCAGGCGGGCGAGGTGGGCGTGGCCGGCGTCGAGGTGGTGCTTGACGGCCGCTACCGCACGGTGACCGACCGCGATGGCCAGTTCGAATTCCCGGTGGTGCCCACGGGCCACCACCGGCTGTCGCTCACCCAGGAAAGCGTGCCGCTGCCCTGGGGCGCCTCCGGCGACAACACCAGCAGCGTGCACGTGCCGCTGCGCGGCCAGGCCTCGGCGTCGATTGCCGTGGTCAAGGTGGGCGAGTGAGTGAATGAGTGAATG
Source organism: Delftia sp. RIT313 (assembly GCF_000632165.1). Lineage (NCBI taxonomy): Bacteria > Pseudomonadati > Pseudomonadota > Betaproteobacteria > Burkholderiales > Comamonadaceae > Delftia > Delftia sp. RIT313. Next base: position 5,188 of record NZ_JFYT01000084.1, read on the forward strand.
AATGACCGATTAAGGCGCAAAGGCTTCCCAGGCAACCCGTTCCATCCAAGGAGATTCCATGAAACGAACACCCATCGCCCAACGCCTGCTGGCCGCATCGCTCGGCGGCCTCGGCCTGGCCCTGACCACGTTGCCTGCCATGGCCGAGAGCCAGTACGGATCGGGCACCGGAACCATCACGGCCCAGGCCAAGGTCAACCTCAGCGTGACCGTGCCCAAGCTCATCTTGCTGCGCGTGGGCTCGACCAATACCACGGTGGACACGGTGACCTGGACCTCGACGCTGAGCATCCCAGGCGTACCCACCACGCCGCTGGCCTCGGTCAACAACACCAACGTGGACTGGAACGGCGCCGCGCCCACCGTCGCCACCGCCTCGGCTGCCGCCACGCTCACGGTCTATGCCTGGACCAATGCCGGCGCCGGCACCATCAACTGCGCGGTCGGCGCCTGGAATGCCACGGGCGGCCCCGCCAACGCGGACTTCACCGTCACGACCACCGGCAACCTGCCCCACCCCGGGCCCAATCTGGGTGCCTGCGCATCCACCTCGTTCCCCTCCAACGTGGTTGCGACGGGAACCTGGGCGTATGCGCTGGGCGGTACGCCGGCCAGCTGGGCTGCCAATACCTATACCAACGTCATCACGTATACGGCCCAGGGCATCTGATGGACAAGGCATTGCCTCGCCTGCTGGCCGCAGCGGCCCTCTGCGTTGTGCAGCCGCCCGCGCAGGCCGTGTTCACCATCGTGACCGACACAGACCTGCTCAACTACAGCCTGACACTGCGCGTGGGCACGACCGGGGCAACCGTGGACACCGTGGCCTTCAGCGTGACGGGAGCCAACGCCGGCCTCACGCCCGTGGCCGTGAAGGGCACGCCCAGCATCAGTGTCTCGGTGTCTCCCACACGTCCGGCGCTGGGCACCGCCGTGGCCCGGCCAGTCACCCTGGTCGTCGATTCATCCACCGCACTTTCCTGCCAGTCGGGTGGCTGCGGCAGCGCGACCATTCCGTTCAGCAAGATCAGTTGGGTGGCATCGAACAACGGCAATGCTGCGTCCGGCGACATACAGAACGGGCGCTTCACCGCCAGCGCCGGCCAGTCCATCGCCAGCTACAACGCCAACGCATCCGTCTGTTCTGGCGCGCTGTGCCCGGTCGCTGGCTGGACCGTCCAGTCACGGCAACTGACCGGCACCGTGCTGCAGTTCACCTACGACAACGACGTGGTCTACCCGGGCGGCAACTACAAGGGCACCGTGCGCTTCACGGCATCGATGGTATGAGGCGGTTGGCCTGGCCGCTCCTGTGCATGGCGCTGGCCTGGGCCACGGCCCTCGCGGCGCATGCCGAAGTGGCGCGGCTGGACGACTCGGCCTCGCCCCGGTCCCAGGTGCGCAGCGACTTCGCCCGGGCCAGGGTCGTCGGCGAGCGGCTGCTGGAGCTGCCCATGGGACGCATCGAATACCGGCTGGCCACGGCGCCCCATGTCGGCCGCACGGCGCGCATCTTCTATGTGATTCCCGCCCTGGTCACGGGCCTGCGCTCGCCTGCGGGCATGCAGGTGCAGTGGCGCGGCAATGGCGTCTTTGCGGGCGGCACGGGCCGGCCCGGCGACCGGATCCAGGTCTGGAACGGCGTGGTCCGCACGCCCTGGATGGCCGAGGTTTTCGACCTCACGCTGCACATCGACCCCGCCGAGCTGCGCCTGACCCGGGGCTCGGCACTGAGCTTCGAGTCCTACTTCGAGATCGAGACCCTGCCATGAAAGCCCCTCCCATCGCCGTTTCACTGGCCCTGCTGATCGCCTGCAGCGGCGCCGCCGCCGCACCGTTCGAGCTGGCCGTGGCGCCCTCGCGTTTCGAGCTGTCGGCCAAGCCGGGTGCGCGCACGGGCCAATCGCTGGACATCCACAACCTGGCCTCGGCACCCACCGAGGTGGCCATGCGCACCATCGACTGGACCTATTCCGACACGGGCGACATCACCTACCACGACGAACTGCTGCCCGGCAGTTGCCGGCCCTGGGTGCTGCTGGAGCGGCGCAGCGTCACGATTGCAGGCCGCAGCAAGAAGGCCTTCCGCTTCCAGGTGGAGCCGCCTGCCGATGCGCCGCGCGGCGAATGCCGCTTCATGATCGCCATCGAAGGCGTGGAGCCCGCGCAGCAGACCGTCATACGCAGCGGCGGCGCCAGCCTGAGCCTGCCTGTCACGGGCCGCATCGCGGTGGCCGTCTACGTGACGCTGGGAGGTGCTGCGCCCCAGCTGGACATTCGCCAGCTTTCCATGGCCGAAGACGGCAAGACGCGCCGCGCCCTGGTCACCGTCAGCAACACCGGCGATGCCCATGGCCGGCTGGAAGGCAGCCTGGACGCCGTGGACAACAAGGGCCGCCGCTTCGAACTGGTGCCGGAAGGCACGCCCATACTGCCCGGCCAGACACGCACGCTGGCCCTCATGCCCAAGGGCGAAGACGGCCAGCCCGCCCCGCAGCCCGCGTATCCGGTCAAGGCCAAGGGCAGCCTGGACTGGGAAAAAGGCAGCTTCAAGATCGATGTGGAACTGAAGTGATGGCAACCAGGCCGATCGCGTGGCTGGCCCTGTCCATGGCGCTGGGCGGCCTGGGCCACACCGTGCATGCGGCGTCCAGCACCACAGGCCCCAGCCTGCTGGTGCCGCTGAGCACCTCGGTGAACCTGGACTTCACCATCGCCATCGACAAGTTCATCTTCTTTCGCATAGGCGACGGCACCTGGCCCACGCCCGGCGGCACGACCAGCAGCGTGGCCTTTGTGCTCGCCCCGTCCATCCCTGGCGTGCCCACCACGCCCGTGGCGGGCAGCAACACCTCGGTGAACTGGAGCGGCGCGGCCCCCAGCTTCAGCATCACGCCCAGCGGCAATGTGCTGCCGGTGGAGGTGCGCAGCAACGCAGGCCAGGTCACGCTGCGCGCCACCGCCACCACGGCGCTGGCCAGCGGGGCCAATACCATCCCGCTGTCGGAGATCACCATCGCCACCAGCGACAGCAACCTGCCCGCGCCGCTGATACCCAATACGGGAACGGGCGCAGCGGTCAACGTGGTGGCCACCGCCTTTGCGGGGCTGGTCACCCAGCGCACGGCGAACTGGACCCTGTCCTATGCCAACCTGGCCTCCCGCAGGGCAGGCACCTACACCGGGCAGGTCACCTTCACGGCCAGCTCGCCCTGAGCGCTTTGGGAGCTTTGGGCGCTCTGGGCGCTCTGGGCGCGCTCAAAGGCCCAGGTACAGCGCAATCAGCGACACAGCAGCCGGCACGGCCTGCACCCAGAGGATCTTGCGGCTGGCCGTGGCGGCGCCATACACGCCGGCCACCAGCACGCAGAACAGGAAGAAGTATTTGAAGCCCAGGCCATCGGCCCCCTGCGCCAGCCCCCAGATCAGCCCGGCGGCGAGAAAGCCGTTGTACAGGCCCTGGTTGGCGGCCAGTGTCCTGGTTTGCTGGGCAAATTCGGGCGTCAGGCCAAACGCGCGGCGTCCGGCCGGCTTGTCCCAGAGAAACATCTCCAGCACGAGGATGTAGACATGGATTGCGGCGACGATGCCGATGAGTACGTTGGCCATCTGGGGTGGGAAGAAAGTGGACAGGCCTCTGTATACGGGATGCACCCACACCCGTCCATGGCCGCTGCGCTACACAGGGCCTGCCACCACCCCTTGCCTGTCACCCGGAAGACTTGCTGCCGGGGTGCGACGGTTTTTCCGCGCCCTGCGCAGGCGCCACGGCGCCAGCGGCCGCACCGCCCAGCGCACCGGCCACGCTGCCTACCGTGCCGCCGACCACCACGCCCACCGGGCCGGCAATCGCAGCACCCGCCGCAGCGCCTGCAGCGGCTCCGGCCAGCACGCCGCCGCCGATGAATACCGAGCGCGACTCGCGCTCTGCATCCTCGGGCGACAGTTCGAACTGCGCAGACGCATCGGGGTCCTGCGAAGGAACACCGTGGCCGGGGCGTGCCTGCTCGGCAAGGTCTTCATCCTCGGGGGCATCCGTGGACACCGGCTGGATGGGCTGGATGGATGGCTTGTTGCTTGCATTCATGGGGCTCTCCTTCGGGGCATGCCACACGCATGCGGGACTGCCTGCGCTTCATTGCCCTGTGGTTTTTGTTGTACGCCTCGCCCTGCCGCGCCGCAGCCGGCCCAGGCTGCTGCCCCGCGTCAGCCAAGGCCCGCAGCCCCGCCGACCTTGACTACAGGGGCTCGTAGGAACTGGCCTCCGCCGCCCAAGGCACCTCCTACGCCCGTCGCGGCGGCCCGACTACCCGGTGCCCGCAGATGCCGTCCTAAGCTAGAACCCAGAAGCACACAGGCTTCGACTTCGCCAGGCGATGCACAGGTTTTCTTGACAGGCCGGCTACCGCGCCCCATTCAAAGCCGCATCGCTCAGCCGCCAGACGCACCGCGCTGGCGGGTCAGCACAAACCCACTCACTGGAGAACGTCATGGTCACACCCAACACCGCATCGAGCGTCATTTCTTCCGAAACCGTCAGCGGCACCAATGTCTACAACCCGGCAGGCGACAAGCTGGGGACCATAGACACGCTGATGATCGACAAGCTGTCCGGCAAGGTGCGCTACGCCGTCATGGAGTTCGGCGGCTTCCTGGGCATCGGCACGGATCGCTATCCGCTGCCATGGGAATCCCTCAAGTACGAGCCCAACATGAATGGCTACGTGGTGTCGCTGACGCGCGAGCAACTGGACAACGCTCCACGCTACGAGCGCGATACGGCTCCGGCATACACCGATGAATATGGCCGCCGCGTGAACGATTACTACGGCGTGCCCTACCTGTAAATCCCGACCCTTGCGGTCTTTGACACAGCCCCGTTCGCGGGGCGTTTTCTTTGGTGCGGATAGCTGCCAGCGAATGGCCAAGGAAGAACGCCCTGTGCAACTTCACTCCCTCATTCCTGGAGAACTGCCATGAATACCACCCCACCTGCCATCGACTACAAGGCCTGCATGGACGCCTGCCAGGCCTGCGTCATTGCCTGCAATACCTGCGCCGCCGCCTGCCTGAAGGAGTCAGACGTCCAGATGATGGCCGCCTGCATTGCCCAGGACCTGGAATGCGCGCAGATCTGTGAACTGGCCGTGGCCGCAATGGCGCGCCAGAGCCCGCATGCGCCGGACATCTGCCGCCTGTGCGCCCAGATCTGCCAGGCCTGCGCCGACGAATGCAGCAAGCATTCCCACGACCATTGCCAGACCTGCGCGGCAGCCTGCCAGCAATGCGCCATGTCGTGCAATCTCATGGGCATGCAGTCGCACTGACACGGCTGGCATGGGCCATGACAGCCGCCCTGGCAGAAATCCTGCAAACACGCAGGAAAAAACGCCACTGGCGCTGTCGCCAAACGCCGCGCCTTCGCGGAACCGGGCCTGCCTACACTTTGATGCATATCCAGGCACACAGGAGGCAGACATGGCACTCGAAATCAGCGCAGAGGAACGGTTCTTCACCCTGCTGAACCAGTTGAAGCACATGCCTCCCTGCTCATCCCGCCAGGAGGCACACGACATGCTGTTGCTGCTCTGGATGCGCATCTGCGAAGGCGCTGGCGCTCGCCGGGAATTGCTCAACCGCATGCGGCAACGCACGCTGTGCGCAGAACATGGCTGGAAAAACCTCGACAAAAGCCCTTGCCATCTAGATTCGGACACCCTGCCAGGCATCCGCATCTATCTGCACTCCAACGGCACCATCGTCATTCAAAGACAGGGGGGAGCGCAGGATTCCGAAATCCTGCACTTCAGCGCCAGGCGCGAATTTGCCGAGGCCTAGGCCCGGTCCGCGCACAGCGCCTGGGGGCAGGCGGAGCAGAGGCTAGGTGCAAACACCAACGATGTCCCACATGCGACATGGGCCCTGTCTCCATAGAATGCGTCATTGTGTAGCACACTATCCATGAGGAATACATGACAGCAGATTACAAAACCCTCCTCCAGCAGAAGGCCGAGCTTGAGGCAAAAATCGCCGCCACTCTGAAGGCGGAAAAAGGCGGAGTCATCGCCAAGGTCCGCGAACTCGTCGAGCAGTTCGGTCTGACCCAGGATGACATCTTCAGCACCGGCAAGGCCAAGTCCGCCAGCATTGGCGTGGCCAAATACCGCGACCCCGCCAGCGGAGCCACCTGGACCGGCCGGGGCAAACCGCCGCGCTGGATTGAAGGCAAGGACCGCAAGGCCCTCGAGATCTGAGCACGGCCCGCCAACGCGGGCCTTTTTTATGGCCGCAACTGCCTGCTGCGTCAGCACAGGCTGCAGTTGCACTACCATCATTGCGTTGTTCTGCAAAGGCAACAGAGCCTTGAGCAACTCACAGGGCCTTTGGCAAAGACGCTCCCCTGCCAGGAGTCTGCGCCGCAAGCCAAGATGCCTTTGCGCAGCACATCTGATCTCATGCAAATCGGCCCACGCCGCGCAGCTTCAGCGATCACTATTCATACTGCATCGAAAAGACATCATGCTTGATGGATCAAAAACACTGGTGATGATTGCTTTCTTTTGGATGACCATGGTCCATGGTGCATCAGGGCAAAACATCCAATCACCGATCTTGCTTCATGAAAGAACATCACCCACTGCTTTTCCAGTCGCCATTTATCGTGGCATCAAGGTGGATGATTTCAGAAAACTGGTGATCAGTGCTTTCGAAAGCGCCCGGTTTTCCCATACGGCCATTGAAAAATCGAAGGATGGAACGGCGCAATACAAATTCTTCTATTCCGTGGCGACGGGTGGAAAAATTCAGCGCGTTGATGTGGTCCTGCGGGTGGACGAGAACCTTGACAAGAGCAAGAGATGCGCCAGTTGCTTCTTGCGGCTGACCATGATTCCCGATCTCCCCAGCCTTCAATCTTCTTCGTGGATGCTTCAGTACGATCTGAGTCGCCAGGTTTTTTCGGCCATCGATCAAGCCTATGCCAGCATTCACGATCTCGGGCGAAAATCCATGGACGAGGATTTCGGTTTCAACTATAGAAACAAGTGGCGAGGAGAAAGAAATCTATACGAAAACTCATTTGTCGGCATTGATCCATCAAGTCTGAAGACCATGATCATCGACGCATACAGCGTTGCCGGTTTCAAGCTTGCAGGCGATACAACGAAGGATTCCATCCTTTCCGAATTGACCTTCTCTTTTCCCATCGCTCCAGATCAGACCGAAGGCGTTGTCTACAAGATTTCTCTGGCAAGCCAACTCGACGCAAGCAATCGCTGCTATCCCTGTGAGATCAGTGAGGTCTATGACCCTCACCAGCGACTGCCGGCAGCGGGCCTGTCTGGCATGTCCAGCCGGCTGACGCTCGAGTCACGCTTTACCGCTGCCCGCATGCAGGCGCTTGAAAAGCTCAAGAGTGGCACCGAGCACTATTTGCGCCCGGAAACCGTTTTCACCATCCCGCCAAAGCCCGCACCGCTCGGGTCGCCCCGGCCGCAGATCCAGCCACCCATCGTCACATGACTGCCCTGCCACACGCAAACGCCATGCGTGCCGGCCTGCTGGCACGGCATCCAGGGTTCGACGGCCTGTTCATTGCCGGCACGCTGGCATTGGCCCTCGGCATGACGGCCATGGCTTCGATATCGCCTGCCATGCTGCTTGCCATCGTGCTGGTGGATACCTGGCTTTTCGCCAATCCTCATGTCATGGCCACCTTGACCCGGATCGGAGCCAGCATGGCCGATATCCGACGCCATCGCTTCCTGATCTTTGGCCTGCCCGTGATCGTGCTCGGCGGTGTGGTGGCGACCGTGCTGGCATTCGAGGTCGCCGGGCTGTTCACGCTCTATTTCTGCGCGCAGAGCTATCACGTGGCGAGGCAGTCCTTCGGCATCGCCAGGGCCTATCGGCGCTCAGGGATGCATCCCTTTCGCCAGGACAGGCTCGCCGAAGCCCTCATCTACCTCGCTGCCGCGTGGGGGCTGCTTGCCCGCTGCGCCCAGGCGCCCGAGACCTTTCTGGGCTATCCCATCCAACTGCCTGCCGTACCCGCCCAGGCGGCCAATGCGATGGGCGTTGCGGCCATCGCTTGCAGCGCCTTCTGGCTATGGCGACAGGCTCGCCTGGCTCTGACGGGAAACATCGATTGGCGTCACGATGGCTTTGTGGCCTCGCATGCATTCACCTGCTTCGTGGCCTACATCTGGATCACCGACATCACGCTCGGATGGCTCCTGATCAATCTGTGGCACAACCTGCAATACCTGCTATTCGTCTGGGTGCAGAACATCCGCCGCAAGCGACAGACACAAGCCGACAAGGCGTCGGAGACCGGCTTGTGGAAGAACGCTGCCCGGTATGGTGGTGTGTGCCTGGCACTGGGCTCAATGCTCTACCTGGCCATCGACTGGGCAGGCACACAACTGCTCTGGCTGGGGCTGCCCACTGTGCTGATAGCGCACTTCACCCTTGGTTTTCATCACTATCTGGTGGACGGGGTGATTTGGAAGCGGCGTGCTGCCTCAGCGGAGCATGGCGCACTTGTCAGGCGCGATTGCAAGTAAGCAACCGGGCAAGGCCTTCCCATTGCAGGCGGCCACCGGCACGCCAGAAACAGAAAAACCCAGTGCCGTTTTCACAGCACTGGGTTTCATGTTTCTGGCGGAGAGGGAGGGATTCGAACCCTCGGTACGTTCGCACGTACGCCTGATTTCGAGTCAGGTACAATCGACCACTCTGCCACCTCTCCGCAGCGTCGAAGCTGAAATTATAGCCTAAAAATTCAGGCCTTCAGCAAAGTCTGTCCACCCATGTACGGGCGCAGCGCCTCGGGGATGGTCACTGAGCCGTCCGCGTTCTGGTAGTTCTCCAGCACCGCCACCAGCGTGCGGCCCACGGCCAGGCCGGAACCGTTGAGCGTGTGCACCAGCTCGTTCTTGCCCTGGGCATTCTTGAAGCGTGCCTGCAGGCGGCGCGCCTGGAAGGCCTCGCAGTTGGAGACCGAGCTGATCTCGCGGTAGGTGTTCTGCGCAGGCAGCCAGACTTCCAGGTCATAGGTCTTGGCCGCGCCAAAGCCCATGTCGCCCGTGCACAGGCTCATCACGCGGTAGGGCAGGCCCAGCTTCTGCAGCACGGCCTCGGCGTGGCAGGTCATTTCTTCCAGCGCCTCGTAGCTCTTTTCCGGATGCACGATCTGCACCATCTCGACCTTGTCGAACTGGTGCTGGCGGATCATGCCGCGCGTGTCGCGGCCGTAGCTGCCGGCCTCGGAACGGAAGCAGGGGCTGTGGGCCGTGAGCTTGATGGGCAGCTGGTCCTCGGCCACGACCACGTCGCGCACGAAGTTGGTCAGCGGCACCTCGGCCGTGGGGATCAGGTAGAGCGCCGCGTTGTCGGGCACGGGTTCGCCATCCTGGCCGCCCTTCTTGGCGGCGAACAGGTCGCCCTCGAACTTGGGCAACTGGCCCGTGCCCTTGAGCGAGTCGGCATTGACGGCGTAGGGCACATAGCACTCGGTGTAGCCATGCGAGTCGGTCTGCAGGTCGATCATGAACTGCGCCAGGGCGCGGTGCAGGCGGGCGATGGGGCCCTTCATCACGGTGAAGCGCGAGCCCGACAGCTTGACGCCCATGTCGAAATCCAGGCCCAGCGGCTGGCCCACGTCCACATGGTCCTTGACCTCGAAATCAAAGGTCTTGGGCGTGCCCCAGCGGCGCGCCTCCACATTGCCGCTTTCGTCCGCACCGACGGGCACGCTGTCGTGCGGCAGGTTGGGCACGGCCAGCAGCATGGTCTGCAGCTCGCCCTGGATCTGCTCCAGGCGCGTGGCCGACTGGTCCAGCTCGGTCTTGAGGCTGCCGACTTCGGCCTTGGCGGCCTCGGCAGCGTCCTTCTCGCCCTTGCCCATCAGCATGCCGATCTGCTTGGACAGCTGGTTGCGCTTGGACTGCAGCTCCTCGGTCCGTGTCTGCAGGGACTTGCGCTCTGCTTCCAGGGACTGGAAGGCCTCCACATTCAGGAAGGCCTGGGGCTTTTTGCGGGTCTCCAGCCGTGCGACGGCCGAGTCAAGGTCTTTGCGAAGAAGAAGGATATCGAGCATAGCCGGCAATTTTAGGCGGTATCGCCATGGCAGCGCCCGCCCCTGGGCGTTGGGGGTCTTGCCGCTACAGAAATCCCGCGCCAGCGCCGATACTTCCGATATGCCGCCCACAGCGGTTTGCGCACCCGGGAGCACCCATGTTTTTTGTCTTCGGTCCCAACGGACAGATGTTTCGCGGTCCCGCCGAGCGGCTGGGCCAGGTGGCGCCCGTGCGCCGCGTACAACGCCCGCAGGCCCTGCGCACACGCTCGGCCGATGTGATGGCGGGCGACGCCACCGCCTCGTTCCCCGCCATCCTGGCCGACCTCGCGGGCCAGCCTGCCGCCGCGCCGGAGCCCGCTCCGCGGCTGCGCGGAGCGGTCGATGCCTACCTTTCCACGGAAAAAGGCCCCAGCCAGCCACGCCAGCCCCTGCAGACCGTGGCCGACGTGATGAGCCACGAGGCCGTGACGGTATCGCCCGAGGCCGGTGTCAACGACGCCTGGCGCGTGCTGGCCGAGCACGGCGTGGCCCAGGCGCCCGTGCTGGATGCCGGTGGCCGCGTGGTCGGGCTGCTGCTGCGTGCCGACATGGCGCCGCTGGACCTGCTGCCCGAGCCCGGTGCGATCAAGGACGCCATTGCCCTGGCGCGCCGGCCCGTGAACGAGGTCATGATCTCCCCCATTCCCACGGTGGCCACCACCACCGACCTGCGCCGCGTGGCCGGCGTGCTGCTGGAGACCGGCCTGCCGGGCCTGCCCGTGACCGATGAGCAGGGCCTGCTGGCCGGCTTCATCAGCCGCACCGACATCCTGCGCGCCGTGGCCTCCGATCCTCCGCTGGATCTGTGGAGCTGAGGCTTTCGGCCCCACCATGCAAAACGGGCGCCAGGCGCCCGTTTGCTTTTTGGCCAATGTCCGCTGCGCCTGCGGTTCAGCCGCCCGTCTCGGGCTGCTTGCCCACGGAGATCTCCAGGCCCGTGGCCGCGTCGATCTTCAGGCCCTTGGGCAGCGGGAACTTCACGGTCTCCTCGATGCCATCCATCTTGCGCACCGACAGCGCGCCCAGCTGGCGCAGGCGCTGGATGACCTCGTCCACCAGCACCTCGGGGGCGGAGGCCCCGGCCGTCAGGCCCACGCGCCCGGCATTGGCAAACCATTCCTCGCACAGCTCGCCCGCGTTGTCCACCATGTAGGCGGGCGTTCCCAGGCGCGCGGCCAGCTCGCGCAGGCGGTTGCTGTTGGAGCTGGTGGGGCTGCCCACGACGATGAGCACATCCACCTGCGGCGCCAGCACCTTGACGGCGTCCTGGCGGTTTTGCGTGGCATAGCAGATGTCCTGCTGCTTGGGCTCGCGCACCTGCGGAAAGCGGGCGCGGATGGCCGCCGTGATGCCGGCGGCATCGTCCACCGACAGCGTGGTCTGCGTGACCACGGCCAGCTTCTCGGTCTGGCGGGGGGTGACACGGGCCACATCGGCCTCGTCCTCGACCAGGTGGATGCCCTCGGACAGCTGGCCCATGGTGCCCTCGACCTCGGGATGCCCCTTGTGGCCGATCATCAGGAACTCGTAGCCTTCCTTGGCGAGCTTGGCCACTTCCACATGCACCTTTGTCACCAGCGGGCAGGTGGCGTCGAAGATGGAGAAACCGCGCCGCCGCGCCTCTTCCTGCACTGCCCGGCTCACGCCGTGGGCGCTGAACACCAGGGTGGAGCCGGGCGGCACGTCGTCCAGCTCCTCGATGAAGATCGCTCCCTTGGCCTTGAGATCGTTGACCACGAAGGTGTTGTGCACGATCTCGTGGCGCACGTAGATGGGCGCGCCGAACTTGGCCAGCGCACGCTCCACGATCTCGATGGCGCGGTCCACGCCGGCACAGAAGCCCCGGGGCTCGGCCAGCAGGATTTCCTGGGGCGAGGTCGAATCCAGCACCTCAGAGCACCCCGATGATCTGCACTTCGAACGTCACCGGCTGGCCCGCCAGCGGGTGGTTGAAGTCGAACAGCACGGCGCCGTCCTCGCGCACCTGCACCACGGCGCCCGCGTAGCTGCCCAGGCCGTCGGGCGTGGGGAACTGCACCACGTCGCCGGGCGCGTACTGCTCGTGCGGGTCGCCCAGCTCGTTCATCAGCTTGCGCGCCACCCACTGCATCATGTCGCCGTTGCGCTCGCCAAAGGCTTCGCCGGCCGGCATCTCGAACGTGGTGCGCGTGCCTTCGGCCAGGCCCAGCAGGCGCTGCTCGACGGCGGGCGACAGCTCGCCCGCGCCCAGGGACAGCGTGGCGGGCTTGTCGTTGAAGGTGTTGATCACATCGCCTGCAGGCCCGGACAGGCGGTAGTGCAGCGTGAGGAACGAGCCGGTCTGGACCGTGGGGAGGGCCGAGGAAGAAGCGCTAGAGGTCATGGAAGTCCCGATAAACTGGCCCGTATTGTAGAAAAACATCCATGCCCCCACGCCCCGTGCAACGGTGTCCCTGCGGCGCCCCCACCTGGCTGAACCATGGCTCTCAAAGACCTGCCCGCCCAGGCCCAGCCGCGCGAAAAGCTCGCGGCGCGCGGCCCCTCGGCGCTTTCCGATATCGAACTGCTGGCCATCGTGCTGCGCACCGGCATGGCCGGCAAGGGCGTGCTGCAGCTGGCCCAGGAACTGCTGCAGCTGCCCGGCCGGGCCGGCCTGTCCGGGCTGCTGCAGGCCGGGCACGCGGACCTGAAGGCCATCAAGGGGCTGGGGCCTTCCAAGTGCGCGCAACTCCTGGCCGTGCTCGAACTGGCGCGCCGCGCCATGGCCGAGCAACTGCGCGAGCGCCCGGCCCTGGCCTCGCCCGAGGCCGTGGCGCGCTACCTGCAACTGCACCTGGCGGCGCGCCAGCATGAGGTCTTCGCCGTGCTGTTCCTGGACGGCCAGAACCGGCTGATCGCGCTGGAAGAAATGTTCCGGGGCACGCTCACGCGCACCAGCGTCTACCCGCGGGAGGTGGTGCTGCGCGCCCTGCACCACCATGCGGGCGCCGTCATCCTGGCCCACAACCATCCCAGCGGACAGGTCCAGGCCAGCGCCGCCGACAAGGCCGTCACGCAGAGCCTGCAGGCCGCCCTGGGCCTGGTGGACATCCAGGTGCTGGACCATGTGATCGTGGCGCCCGGTGCCTCGCTGTCCATGGCCAGCGAGGGGCTGATGTAGGCAGACTCTGTAAAATGAGAAAAATTCTCATTTGCAAAACCGCTGCACCATGCCCTCCCCGTCCACCGCCGACCCGGTGCACACGCTCTACGTCGCCCACCATGACTGGCTGCACGGCTGGCTGCGGCGCAAGCTGGGCAATTCCCACCAGGCCGAGGACCTGGCGCACGACACCTTCGAGCGCGTGGTGGCGTCACGGCAGGCCCATGCCATCCAGGAGCCGCGTGCCTACCTGACCACGCTGGCCCAGCGGGTGCTCTACAACTTCTGGCGCAGGCGCGAACTGGAGCAGGCCTGGCTCGATGCGCTGGCCACGCTGCCCGAGGAAGTGGCGCCCTCCCCCGAGGACTACGCCCTGGTGCGCGAAGCCATCGAGGCCCTGGACCAATGGCTGGACGGCCTGCCCCCGAAGGTGCGGCAGGCCTTCTTGCTGCGCCGGCTCGACGGCCTCAAGCATGCCGAGATCGCCGAAGCCATGGGCGTGTCCATTGCCACGGTGGAGCGCTACATGAAGCAGGCCCTGGTGCACCTGTACCTGTCGCCGCAGGCCTTCCCCGGCTGATCGCCTGCATGGATGCCGCCACCGATCAGGCCATCGACTGGCTGGTGCGCCTGGACTCGGGCCACGCCAGCGATGACGACCGCCGCGCCTTCGCCCACTGGCTGCGCCAGTCGCCCGGCCATGCCCAGGCCTGGGCCATGGTGCAGCAACGCCTGTCCGCCGGGGTGGAGCCCGCCCTTGTGCAGTTGCGCCGGCAGGGCGGGGGCACGGCGGCCCTGGGCCTGCAGGCGCTGGTGGCGCCCATCCCGAAGGCCGCGCGCAGGCGCGGCCTGTTGCGCGGTGGGCTGGCCGCCCTGCTGGCCAGCACCGCCACGGCCTGGCTGGTGCACCGGCAAACACCGCTGACCACGCTGGCCGCCGACCTGCGCACGGGCACCGGCCAGCGCAGCCACCACCGGCTGCCGGACGGCAGCGAGATCGAACTGGACGCCCGCTCGGCCGCCGACATTGCCTACAGCGACACCCGCCGCCTGGTGCGCCTGCGCGAAGGCGCGCTGCTGGCGCAGGTGGCTGCCAGCGCGCCGGGCCAGCCCCTGCGCCCGTTTGTCGTGCAAAGCGCCCAGGGCACGGCCCAGGCGCTGGGCACGCGCTTCATGGTGCGCCAGGCCGAAGGCAGCACCCTGGTGCATGTGCTGGAGCACAGCGTGCTGCTCACCAGCCTGAACGGCCGGCAGCACCGGCTGCAGGAGGGCCGCAGCGCCTGGATCGACGCCGACGGCATCCGCACGCAGGACACCGCCCACCTGGCGCCGGCCGCCTGGGCCGACGGCGTCATCGACGTGCGCGACCAGCCGCTGGGCGAGGTGATCGACGCGCTGCGGCCCTACCAGGCCGGCATCATCCGCATCAGCCCCGAGGCCGCGCGCCTGCGGATCTTCGGCGTGTTCCAGCTGGCCCGGCCCGACCAGGTGCTGCAGGACCTGGTGGACACCCATCCCGTCAGCGTGCGCCGCTGGGGGGACTGGCTGACGGTGATCGACGTGCGAGACCGGTCCGCTTGAATCTTTTTTGCGCCGCGTGAGGGGTTTTGCCGCCCTTGTCGCACATACGGAATGAAAGCCCTTCATTTCCACCGCAACGACAAGGACCTCCGACTCCATGGCCTCCGCACGCCGCCCTCTCCGTATCCCGCAGCCTGGCAGCACGCCCGCACATCGCAGGCCGAGCCCGCCCTCGCTGCTGCTGCCCGTTGCCGCCGCGCTGGCCTGGTCGCTGTCCGCACCGCCGCAGGCCTGGGCACAGCCGGCGGCGGCCAGCACATCGCAGGCAGCCGCCACGCTGGAATGGAACCTGCCCGCCGGCGCGCTGGACGACTCGCTGGCGCGCATCGCCCGCCAGGCCCAGCGCAGCATCAGCGCCGATCCGGCCCTGCTGGCCGGCAAGCGCGCGCCCGCCATCCGGGGCAGCTACAGCGTGGAGCAGGCCGCCCAGCTGGCGCTGGGCGACAGCGGGCTGCGGCTGGCACGCACGCCCCAGGGCACGCTCACGGTGCTGGCCTCCGCCGCCGCGCCCGCGGCGTCAACGGCTACGGCAGCGCCGGGCCGCGCCCAGGACCATGCGCTGGCCGAGGTCAAGGTCGTCGCCCAGGCCGACCGGGCGGGCACGACCGAAGGCACGGGCAGCTACACCGCGCGCGGCCCCAGCGGCGTGGCCACGGGCCTGGCGCTGAGCGTGCGCGACACGCCGCAGTCGGTCAGCGTGATGACCCAGCAGCGCATGGAGGACGAAAACCTCACCAGCATCAGCGACGTGCTGGCGCGCGTGCCGGGCATCTCCACCTCGGCGCTGGGCACCGAGCGCAGCAACGCCAATGCGCGCGGCTACCCCATCACCAACTACCAGCTCGACGGCGTCAGCACGCACACCGAATTCCTGGGCCTGGACGCCCTGCCCACCCAAAGCATTGCCGACATGGCGCTGTACGACCGCATCGAGGTGCTGCGCGGCGCCTCGGGCCTGACCACGGGCGCGGGCGATCCGTCCGGCATCGTCAACATGGTGCGCAAGAAGCCCACGGCGCAGTTCCAGGGCTCGGCCGAGGCCAGCGTGGGCTCCTGGGGCAACCGGCGCGGCGTGCTGGACCTGTCCTCGCCGCTCAACGCCTCGGGCAGCGTGCGCGGCCGCCTGGTCGCCGTGCACCAGGAGGGCGACAGCCACATCGACTTCTACAGCAAGAAAAAGGACGTGCTCTATGGCGTGATCGAGGCCGACCTCACCTCCACGCTCAAGCTCACCGCCGGGCTGGACCACCAGCGCGGCCGCTCGCGCGGCTCCATGGCCTACCTGGGCTTTCCGCTGTTCAGCAGCGACGGGCGGCAGACCGACTTCCCCGTCTCCTTCAACCCGGCCAGCCGCGACAACCGCTTTAACACCGACTCCACCAGCGCCTTCGTCACGCTGGAGCAGGCGCTGGCCAACCGATGGCAGCTCAAGCTCTCGGCCAACTACCTGCGCTCCAACCAGCGCGAAGACGCGGTCTACCTGGCCGTCAACAACAGCCTGTTCGACCGGGAGACCGGCGATGGCCTGTCGCTCAACGCCGAGCGGCGTGACTACCGGCTGCGCAACAAATCCGTGGACATCAACCTGCGCGGCCCCTTCAACCTGGGCGGGCGCGAGCACGAGGCGGTGCTGGGCTTGGACTACACCGACTTCCAGAGCCTGACCGACGGCAGCTTCGACATCACGGGCCTGCGCAACAAGCCCGTCAACATCTACCAGTGGGACAGCAGCGGCAGCCCGGTGTTCGGCGACCGCTTCGTGGTCTTCGACAGCACGCGCCGCCAGACCAGCCTGTACGGCGCCGGCCGCTTCGCGCTGGCCGACGACCTCAAGCTCATCGTGGGCGGCAAGCTGTTCAACTACGACAGCGACTACCGCACCAACACCACGGACGGATACCACCAGACCTCGCCCTCGTCCGAACGCCGCGTGTTCACGCCCTACGCAGGCCTGGTCTACACGCTGAACCCGCAGCACACGCTGTACGCCAGCTTTGCCACCATCTACAGCCCGCAGACCTCGCGCGACCGCAACGGCTCCTTCCTGGACCCGCAGGAAGGCAACACCTACGAGGCCGGCATCAAGAGCGAATTCCTGGACGGGCGCCTGGCCACCAGCGCCGCCGTCTACCTCATCCGCCAGGACAACCTGGCCGAGTCCGATCCCGGCCAGTTCATCCCGGGCACCACCACCACCGCCTCGCGCGCCATCAAGGGCGCCAAGACGCGGGGCCTGGACCTGGAAGTCAGCGGCGCCATCAACCGCCAATGGTCGATTGCCGCCTCCTACAACTTCAGCGCCTCCGAAGACGCCACGGGCCAGCGCATCAACACCACCTTCCCGCGCCAGATGGCCCGCCTGTGGACCACCTACCGCATGCCCGGCGAATGGCGCAGGCTGACCTTGGGCGGTGGCGTCAACTGGAGCAGCGGCATCGAGTACAGCGGCGAAGCCTGGCAGGTCGGCAAGCAGGTCAGCGCGCGTCAGGCCTCCTACGCCGTGGCCGGGCTCATGGCGCGCTATGACGTGAGCGACCAGCTGTCGCTGACGCTGAACGTCAACAACCTGTTCGACCGCAAGTACATAGCGGCCATGTCCGGCTGGTGGTACTCGGGCATGTACGGCGCGCCGCGCAATGTCCAGGTCAGCGCCCGCTATCGCTTCTAGGCTCGCCGGCCATTGAGAGGGCGCCATGGCCGCCGGGGTGCCGAAATTGCGGTACAACCGGCGTCACCATGACTTTGAAAGCCACCAGCCTGCAGGACCTCGCGCCAGTGCGCCGCGCACTGGCCGAAGCCGCCGCCCAAGAGGCCCTGCTCCAGCAGCAGCGCGCCGAGGCGGCGCGCCGCCTCCTGGCCGAGCAAAAGCTGTTCGAAAACACCGTGGGCCCGGTGCATGCGCTCAAGTCCGCGCACGCCCGCCACCTCCATGCCCCCGAGCCCCCCGAGCCGCTGCCCCTGCAGCTGGAGCTGGACGAGCAGCGCGTGCTGCAGGAGGCCATGAGCGACGAGTTCGACGTCAGCACCCTGCTGGACACCGACGACCAGCTCAGCTTCCGGCGCCCCGGCATCGGCCTGGACGTGACCCACAAGCTGCGCGCCGGCCAGTGGAGCATCCAGCGCCAGCTGGACCTGCACGGCCTGCGCGTGGACGAGGCGCGCGAGGCGCTGGGCCAGTTCATCCGCCTGTCGCACCGCACCGGCATACGCTGCGTGCGCGTGGTGCACGGCAAGGGCCTGGGCTCGCCGGGCAAGACCCCCGTGCTCAAGGGCCGCGTGCTGCGCTGGCTGGTGCAGAAAAAGGAAGTGCTGGCCTTTGTGCAGGCCCGCCCGGCCGAAGGTGGCGCGGGCGCCCTGGTCGTCCTGCTGCAGCCGGGCAAACGCCAGCTTTACTGAGGGCGTGGATGGCGTGAACGGTGATGGTGTTCAGGCCGCGGCCACCGCCGCCGCCTTGCGCGCCCGCCCTATCACCAGCGCCATCACCGCCGCCACCAGGCAGGCCAGGCCGGCCGCATACAGCGCGGGCGTATAGGTCAGCAGCAAAGTGCGCGTCAGGCCCGCGCCCCAGGCAGCGGTGGCCGCGCCCAGCTGGTGGGCCGCGAAGATCCAGCCGAACACCAGCCCCACCTTCTGCGGCCCGAAATGCTGGGCCGTGAGCTTGACCGTGGGCGGCACCGTGGCGATCCAGTCCAGCCCGTAGAACATGGCGAACAGGCCCAGGCCGTAGAAGGTGAACTCCGAATGCGGCAGCCAGAACAGCGACAGGCCGCGCAGCCCGTAGTACCAGAACAGCAGCTTGCGGTTGTCGTAGCGGTCCGACAGCCAGCCCGACAGCACGGTGCCCACGAAGTCGAAGGCCCCCATCATGGCCAGCACCGACGCGGCGGGCACCGCGCCCATGCCGTTGTCGCCGCACAGCGAGATGAAGTGCGTCTGCACCAGGCCGTTGGTGGACAGGCCGCAGATGAAGAAGGTGCCCGCCAGCAGCCAGAAGGTGCGGTTGCGCGCGGCCTCGGCCAGCACCTTGAAGGGCGTGCCGAAGTTCATGGCCATGGCCGGCGGCGGCGGGGCCGAGGCATCGCCGCCAAAGGGCACCAGGCCCAGGTCCGAAGGCCGGTCCCGCACGAACAGCAGGGCCAGCACCGCGATCAGGGCGCTGGCCACGAACACCGGCACCGTGGCCGAGCGCCAGCCCCAGTGCTCGATCATCCAGGCGGCCAGCGGCAGGAAGGCCAGCTGCCCCGTGGCCGCACTGGCCGTGAGCACGCCGATGACCAGGCCGCGCCGCGCCGCAAACCAGCGGTTGGCCACCACGGCGCCCAGCACCAGCGCCGTCAGGCCCGTGCCCATGCCCAGCAGCAGGCTCCACAGCAAAAACAGATGCCACAGCTGCGTGGCCTGCGTCACCATCGCCATGGCGCCGCCCACCAGGGCCAGGCCCATGCACATCACGGCACGCAGGCCGAAGCGCTCCATCATCACGGCCGCAAACGGCCCCAGCAGGCCGAACAGCGCAAAGCGCAGCGCCAGGCTGCTCGATATCTGCTCCGTACTCCAGCCGAACTCGCGCGACAGCGGCTGCAGCATGGCGCCCGGCAGGCCCAGCGCCGCCGACATGGTCAGCATGGTGAGGAAAGTGATGGCCGCGACCAGCCAGCCGTAGTGGATGCCGCGCCGCTGCAGCCAGCGCGCCGTGGAGTTGGAGAGCATGGGAGTCTCTTCGGGGGTTGGGAATTCGGTAGGGCCTACGCCTGCGGGCCGTCTGCAGCGTTGCCATCGCCAGCGCCATCGCCATTGCCGCCATCGAGCAGCACCAGGCATTCATCGATCAGCGCATGCAGGGCCGCCACGCGCTCCAGGCCCACGCGGGCGTTGAGCTCGTTCTGTGCGGTCTTCCAGCTTTGCTTGGCCTCTTCGCGCTTGGCCTGGCCCGCGTCGGTGATGTGCACCAGGCGGCTGCGCTGGTCCTCGCCCTGGCCCATGCGCACCCAGCCGGCGTCCATCAGCGGCTTGAGGTTGCGCGTCAGCGTCGAGGCGTCCATGCGCATGCGCCGCGCCAGGTCCGAGGGCCGCACCGGACCGGCGGCCAGCACATGGCTGAGCAGCGAGTACTGCGTGATGCGCAGCCCCGTCTCGTTCAGATGGGCGTCATACACCTGGCCCACGCTGCGCATGAGCTGGCGCACGCGGTGGTTGGTGCAGCCCTGGGGTACGGCGAGGATGTCTGGATTCACTGGCATGGCGCAGATTATTGCATATACAACTGTTGTAGATACAATAATATCCACACCGCCATCCCAGACAGCCTGGCGCCCGCATTTTTCCCAATGAAAGAGAGACATTCCATGGACACCCGCACCCACTCCCCGGAGCAGGCCGCCCACAGCCTCACCTCCAGCGTCACCTCCGGCGCCATCTCCCCTGCCCTGCAAGCCTGGCTGGACGAGGAACAGGCGGTCACCCTCCGGCTGGACGCCGGCCCCGGCGCAGGCGTGTCGCGCCCCGACCAGGTCGCAGGCCGCAGCGGGCTGGAGCTGATGCAGGCCATGCTGCGCGGCGAACTGCCCTACCCGCCCATTGCACGCACGCTGGACTTCATGCTGATTTCCGTGGGCGAAGGCAGCGCCGTCTTCCAGGGCCGCCCCGGCGCCAACCACCTCAACCCCATGGGCACGGTGCACGGCGGCTGGTTCGCCACCCTGCTGGACTCGGCGCTGGGCTGCGCCGTCCACACCTGCATGCCGCCGGGCCGGGGCTACACCACGGCCGAGCTGGGGGTGAACCTGGTCAAGGCCCTGACCCCGCGCGTGCCGCGCGTGCGCGCCGAAGGCCGCGTGCTGCACTGCGGCCGCCAGCTGGCCACGGCCGAGGCGCGCCTGGTCGGCCCCGATGGCACGCTCTACGCCCACGCCACGACCACCTGCCTGGTGTTCGAGATGCCTCCTGCGCGCTGAAGCCCGTTCGGCACAAGCAAAAAAGCCCCGTGCCAGATGCACGGGGCTTTTTTGTTGCGTGCCTGCCGGAACTTACTTCGACAGATCCAGGCGGTACTTGGACGTGCCCTTGCCCGAGCCGTCATCGGCCGCCACCAGCGAGATGTTGGCCAGGCCCGCCGCCTGCGCCACCGGCAGCGCGTTGGCGCCGGAGCTGAACACCACGTTGGCAGAGGTGGCCACCTTGGTGAAGCGCCAGCTCTTGGCCGCGCCATTGGCGGCGCGCGTGATGCTGCCCTTCTTGCGCACGTAGCCGATCACCACGTCGCGGTTGGCGTCCGGCGAGGCCCAGATGGCGCTGGAGCCGTCGAGCTTGGCGATGAAGCTCTTGCCGCTGGTGGCGCGGTAGTTGTTCGTGGCGATCACGAACTCCTGCGCCGGGTCGATGGCCTTGCCCAGGTACTGCAGGTTCTTGATGCGGCTGCCCACGGGCTGGGTCACGTCGATCTCGTACTGCACATCGGCCGTGGTGAACATGTCGAAGTTGTAGCCCGGGAAGGTGCTGATCAGCTGCTGCTCACCCGTCTTGGCCGGATCGATCTGGTTGAAGCGCTTGGCAGCGGCCTCCAGCCAGTCCTTGATGTCGGCGCCATTCACCTTCACCGCATACACGGTGTTGGGGTACAGGTACAGGTCGGCCGCGTTGTAGATGGCCAGCGGGCCCACGGCCACGTCGGTGTAGTCGGCGCCGCCCTGGAAGCCCGACTTGAACGGCGCGCTCACCGACAGCACGGGCAGCTGCGCGTACTGCGGCAGGCTGGCCTTCACATAGTCGGCCACATAGTCGCGCTGCGCCTGGTTGACGATCTGGATGGCGCCCGGGTCGCCCACATCGGCGAACAGCGTGCTCATGCGGAAGTCCGTGCTGCCGATGGGCGTCTTCACGTACTGGATGGCGGCCTGGTGCTGGCTCTCGATCAGCGGCGCCACCGTCGGGTCCACGGCCACGTAGGTGGCCTTGCCTGCGGCGTCCTTGCCGGTCTGGATATTGCGCAGCTCGCTCTTGCCCGCGCTCTTGTCCACGCTCCACTGCTTGCCGTCCCACTTCAGCGCCAGCTGGATCACGCCCAGCGCCTTGCCCCAGGAACTGGCCATCACCGACTGCACGCCGTTGATGGTGCCCGCCTTGTTGTCCACGCCCGCCTGCGTGAAGGCCGGCGTGGCCGCCGCATCGGGGAACACGCTGTGCTGGTGGCCCATGACCATGGCGTCGATGCCGGCCACCTTGCTCAGGTGCAGGCCGGGGTTCTCCATCGTCGGCGAGTAGGCCGCGCCGTCCAGGCCGCCGTGCAGCATGGCCACCACCACATCGGCGCCCTTGGCGCGCATCTCGGGCAGGTACTTCTGGGCGGACTCCACGGCGCCTTCCGTGTAGAGCTTGCCCTCCAGATAGCGCTTGTCCCAGTTCATGATGCCCGGCGTGGTGAAGCCGATCACGCCGATCTTGATGGGCAGCTCCACCGCCTTGCCATCCTTGTCCTTGGCCGCGATCTTGCGCTCCAGAATCACGTAGGGCTGCACCAGCGGCTGCTTGGTCTTGCTGCTGTAGACGTTGGACAGCGCCATGGGAAAGCCATTGCCCGCGCACTTGAGCGCCTTGTCCACGCCGTCCACGTCCAGGCCGCCGCCCAGCACCTGGTTCAGGAAGGGCAGGCCGTAGTTGAACTCATGGTTGCCCAGCGTGCCTGCATCGAAGCCCAGCGCGCCCATGGCCTTGTACATGGACAGCTGCTGCGTGCAGGGGATCTTGGCCACCTCGGCCTCGTAGTCGGCCAGGGCCGTGCCCTGGATGGTGTCGCCGTTGTCCACCAGCAGCGTATTGGCAAACTCCTTGCGCGCCGCACGCACCAGCGTGGCCGTGCGCTCGAAGCCGTAGGAGGCATCCTCGGCCAGCTTGAAATAGTCATAGCTGCGCACATTGAAGTGCAGATCCGTGGTCTCCAGCACGGCCAGCGTGGCCGTCGCGGGCTGGCTGGCCACCGGGGGCGTCGTGCTGTCGTTGCTGTCGCTGCCACCGCAGGCGGCCACCAGCGCGGCGCTGGCCAGGACGCTCAGCGCCAGGCGGCGGGACAGGAGCAGGGATTGCAATGTGGGGAGGTTGCTCAGCGGCATGTGGTTTTTGTGGGGGTGGTGAAGGGGGGGAGTTTGTTGG
>NZ_JFYT01000085.1:0-25680 GCF_000632165.1 Delftia sp. RIT313
GGCTTGGAGGTGGTGGGCCATGGCGGCAGCGGGGTGCTGGCGCAGGCGGAAAGCAGGGCTGCGCACGCCAGGGCCGACCACCGCAACCTGTCCTGTGGCAGCTCCGAATCGGGGCGCTGGCTGGAGGGGGTGGCGTGTGGGGTCTGCAGTGTCATGGCGTGGCCTTGAGGAACCAGTCGGGGGAGTCTTTGGAAATCCGGGAAAAGGGCGCGGCCTTCAATCGCCGCAGGCCGCAATGCTATCGGGATGATAGCCATGCAGGCTTGCGGCGCGCTGTCGGCTGAATGCGCAATCTGCGCCATGTGAAAAGGGCTGCAGCCCCGGAGAGATGCAGCCCTTTTTTGCTGGCGGATTCCTCGGCTTGCCGCAGGGCATGCCAAGGAGCCGTGGTGCAGGTCAGCGACCGTAGCCGCCGCGCGAGGGGCCGCCACGGCCACCGCCGCCGAAGCCGCCACCACCGCCGCCGCCATTGCCGCCGCGGTTGAAGCCGCCACGGCGGCCGCGTTCGGCCATGGTGTCCACGCTGGTGCGCATCGGATCGGGCTGGCCGCCACCTGCGCTGCCACGGGGGCCGCTGCTGCGTGCATGGCCCAGCTGCGTGCCCAGGTGGGCATCAGCGCGCGGGGGTTGGTCATCGAAGCGACGGACACCGCCGCCGCCTTCGCCGTCAGGGCGCGGGCCGCGCCTGGGGGCGTTCTGGGAGGCTGCCTTGGGACGGTGGGCGGCGCCGGAGCCATTGCCCGGACCATCGAAGCGATCGCGGCGCGGCTTGTTGTTGGCGCTTGCACCGGCGTGGTTGCGGCCACGGCCCTGGCCGCCTGCGTTGCCTTCGGAGCGGCCTTCGTCCGAGCCGGCCTTGGGGGCCTGGCCACGGCCGCCTGCGCGGCCGCCACGGTCGGGCTGGGTGGCCTTGGTGGTGCGGATGCGGTCCATCATTTCCTGGCGCGCAGCCTTGGCGGCGGCCTGCATGACGTCACGGCTGGGCGGCTTGCCCGCACCGCCCCAGATGGTCTGGCGGCCCATGGCGATGGGTTCGGCCACTTCGTCCTCTTCAGGGCCGAAGCCTTCGAGCACCTGCACAGGGATTTCCTGCTTGGTGAAGCGCTCGATGTCCATCATGAAGCCTTCTTCGTCCATGCAGACCAGGCTGACGGCGTGGCCTTCGCGACCGGCACGGCCCGTGCGGCCGATGCGGTGCACGTAGTCCTCGGACACGTTGGGGATCTCGTAGTTCACGACGTGCGGCAGCTCGTCGATATCGATGCCGCGTGCAGCGATGTCGGTGGCGACCAGGGCGCGCAGCTCGCCGGTCTTGAAGCCGGCCAGGGCCTGGGTGCGGGCGCTCTGGCTCTTGTTGCCGTGCAGCGCCATGGCGCTGATGTTGTTCTTGGTCAGGAATTCGGCGACGTTGTTGGCGCCGAACTTGGTGCGCGTGAACACCAGAACCTGGCTCCAGTTGTTCTCGTTGATGATGTGCAGCAGCACCTGCTTTTTCTTGCCGCGGCCCACGGGGTGGATCACCTGGGTGATGCGCTGGACCGTGGTGTTGCTGGGCGTGACCTGGATGGACTGCGGGTTGCGCAGCAGGCCGTTGGCCAGGTCGCGGATCTCGTCGCTGAAGGTGGCCGAGAACAGCAGGCTTTGCTTGTCCTTGGGCACCAGGGCCAGCACCTTCTTGACGTCATGGATGAACCCCATGTCCAGCATGCGGTCGGCCTCGTCGAGCACCAGGACTTCGACGGTGGACAGGTCCATGAAGCCTTGCTGCTGCAGATCCAGCAGGCGGCCCGGCGTGGCGACCAGGATGTCCACGCCCTTCTTGATGCGGTCGATCTGGGGCTTCATGCCCACGCCGCCGAAGATGACGGTGGAGTTGATGTCCAGGTACTTGGCGTAGCTGCGCACCGATTCCTCGACCTGTGCGGCGAGTTCACGCGTGGGCGTCAGCACCAGGGCGCGGATGCCCTTGCCGCCGAACTTGTTGCGCGGCACTTGGCCTTGCGAGAGGCGGTGCAGCATGGGCAGGGTGAAGGCAGCGGTCTTGCCGGTGCCGGTCTGGGCGCCTGCCAGCAGGTCGTGGCCGGCGAGCACCGCAGGGATGGCCTGTGCCTGGATGGGAGTCGGGTTCTCGTAACCCTCCTCAAGCACGGCCTTCAGAATGGCGGGAGCCAGATTCAGTTCTTCAAATGTCATGTGATCAAAGATGCGCCCGTCCGGGGCGCTGGGTATCTGCCTGTCGAGGCAACCAGGGCGGTTGCCGGACCAGTCGTAGGCGGATGTAGTTCAATGTCGGGAGCCTGGAAAACAGCGTCCATCGTCCCCAGCTGGAATGCTGATGTCACGGGCAACTGGAACCCGTGACGCAGGGTATTGTCGCATGCGCGGATAATCACGGCTGGCGTGCAACCGATTTGTTGCCCGGTTTTTGCAGAAATCAACGATTCAAGTACTCGGACCAGAATGGCTCAATACGTTTTCTCGATGAACCACCTCACCAAGACCGTGCCGCCCAAGCGGCAGATCTTGAAGGACATCTCTCTCAGCTTTTTCCCGGGCGCCAAGATCGGCGTGCTGGGTCTGAACGGCTCGGGCAAGTCCTCGCTGCTCAAGATCATGGCTGGGGTGGACAAGGAATTCGAAGGCGAGGCGCTGCCCATGCAGGGCCTGTCCATCGGCTACCTGCCGCAGGAGCCGCAGCTCAATGCGGAGCACACCGTGCGCCAGGCCGTGGAAGAGGCCATGGCCGAAGTCAACGCGGCCCGTTCGCGCCTCGATGAAATCTATGCCGCCTATGCCGAGCCCGACGCCGACTTCGACGCGCTGGCCGCCGAGCAAGGCGAGCTCGAAGCCAAGATCGCCGCTGCCGGCACCGACTCCGAGCACCAGCTGGAGATCGCTGCCGACGCCCTGCGCCTGCCGGCCTGGGATGCCGTGATCGGCAAGCTGTCCGGTGGCGAAAAGCGCCGCGTGGCCCTGTGCAAGCTGCTGCTGTCCAAGCCCGACATGCTGCTGCTTGACGAACCCACCAACCACTTGGACGCCGAGTCCGTGGAATGGCTGGAGCAATTCCTGCACCGCTTCACCGGCACCGTGGTGGCCATCACCCACGATCGCTACTTCCTGGACAACGCTGCCGAGTGGATTCTGGAACTGGACCGTGGCCACGGCATTCCCTACAAGGGCAACTATTCCGAATGGCTGTTCCAGAAGCAAAGCCGCCTGGAGTCCGAGCAAAAGGGCGAGGAAGCCCGCGCCAAGGCCTTGAAGAAGGAACTGGAGTGGGTTCGCCAGAATGCCAAGGGCCGCCAGACCAAGTCGAAGGCCCGTATCGCGCGCTTCGAGGAACTGAGCGATTTCGAATACCAAAAGCGCAACGAAACCCAGGAAATCTTCATTCCTGTGGCCGAGCGCCTGGGCACCCAGGTCATCGAATTCAACAACGTCACCAAGAGCTTTGGCGACCGCGTGCTCATCGACAACCTGACCATGAACATCCCCGCTGGCGCCATCGTCGGCATCATCGGTCCCAACGGTGCCGGCAAGTCCACGCTGTTCAAGCTGATCGCGGGGCGCGAGCAGGCCGACTCCGGCGAAGTCATCGTGGGCCAGACGGTCAAGATGGCCTATGTGGAGCAGACGCGTGACGCGCTGGCCAACGACAAGACGGTGTGGGAAGACATCTCGGGCGGGCTGGACATCATCAACGTCGGCAAGTTCCAGATGGCTTCGCGTGCCTACGCAGGCCGCTTCAACTTCAACGGCCAGGACCAGCAAAAGAAGGTGGGCAACCTCTCCGGCGGCGAGCGCGGCCGCCTGCACCTGGCCAAGACGCTGATCCAGGGCGGCAACGTGCTGCTGCTGGACGAGCCCTCCAACGACCTGGACGTGGAAACCCTGCGCGCGCTGGAAGATGCGCTGCTGGAGTACGCGGGCACGGTGCTGGTGATCTCCCACGATCGCTGGTTCCTCGACCGTATCGCCACGCACATTCTGGCCGCCGAAGGCGATTCGCAATGGGTGTACTTCGACGGCAACTACCAGGAGTACGAAGCCGATAAGAAAAAGCGTCTGGGCGAGGAGGGTGCCAAGCCCAAGCGCATGCGCTACAAGGCACTGAAGTAAGCATCAAAGGCAAGCCTCAAAGCGCCTCCGGCACGGGCTGGAGCCTGTATTCTTCGGGCCATGAATCCTCCACCCGTTTCTGTTGCCGCGTTGCAAGCCTGCCTGGTGCAGGCTGTTCGTGGCTCGGAGGCGCTGATCCTGCGGCTGCTGCAGCGCACGGCGCATGCCATGGAGCAGGCCGACCAGCCGGGCTCGGGCCTGCCGCGCCGCGCTGAAATCCCCGAGGCGCTGGAGCTGCTGGCCCGCCACCGGGCGCCCATGCTCAAGGGCTATGGGCGGGCGCTGCTGGAATGCTTTGGTCAATCCGGCGGCGCTGCGGCCTGGCCCCCTGTGCCTGGCATGTCCGGTGCGTCCGGTGTGCCCGGCACCACCGATTTCGCCTCCCTCTCCCTCCTGGACGATTCCGTGCTGCAGTCCCAGCTGGCCCACCAGCGCCTGCTGCAGCATGTGGCGCCCCAGGTGGAGATCGCGCTGGCCGAGCTCGATGCCCTGGTCAGCGCCGTCCAGGGCCTGGACCGTGTCCAGCCCGAACGCAATCCGCTGCGGCCCCACAGCTATGTGCAGGCGCTGCAGCGCGTTATCGACGACACCGGGGTGGACCCCGGCTCCGCCGCCTGCTGGCTGGGCTTCATGCGCGAGCACCTGGGTGCGCTGCTGGTGTCCGAGTACGGCCATATCGCCCAATCCCTGCGTGACAAGGGGGTGCAGCCTGCGGCCTATGGCCTGGCGCCGGCACAGGCCCCATCGCCCGACGCGGGGCGCCGCCATTCCGACCTGCCGGGGCAAAGCCGCTGGCGGGCACCTTCCCACTATGGCGATGCCGTGGCCCAGAGCCGCGCCTATGGCTCCTTTGGCCAGCAGGCCCAGGAAGATGAGTTGACGCGGCGCCTGGTGGCGGCCCTGCTGTCCGATCCACGCTGGATGGATTCGCACCGCGAGGCGCCCGCTGCGGCGCCTTCTTCCATGTTGGCGCTGGCCCACACATCCTCCTATTCCGTGCCCGGGCAGTTTGCGCCGGCCATGGACGGCGCAAGCCGCCTGCAGACCACCGCCTGGCAGGGCAGCGAGACGGCACCCACCGTGCTGGCGGCGCTGCCCGAAGGCTGGACTTCGCTGAGCTGCATGGCGCTGGAGTCCGTGCAGCACCACTCGGCCCAGCTGGAGCAACTGATGCAGGCGCTGCAGCCGCCCGAGCAGCAGGAGCCCGCACCCGGCGTGCGCGCCGACGACGGCGCCGCGCTGCACACCCTGCAGCGCATGATGCGTTTCATGGCGGCCGACACGCGCCTGCTGCCTTCCGTGCAGCGCACCGTGGGCCGTCTGGAGCCGCTGCTGCAGCAGCTGGTGGTCCAGGACGCGCGCTTTTTTGAAGACCGCAGCCACCCCGCGCGCCAACTGCTTGATGAGCTGACGGCACGCAGCCTGTGGTTCGACAGTGAATCCGCGCCGGGCTACGGACAATTCCTGCAGGTGGCCGATTCCGCCGCGATGCGGCTGGCGGCCCTGCAGCGTGCCGATGCGTCGGCCTTTGCCACGGTGCTGCAGCAGCTGCGCGACGGTTGGGGCGGCAGCGGCATGCAGCCCGTGGGTCCTGGCGAAATGCCGGAAGGCGGCACGGTGACCGGGCCTGTCTCGGCTGCGCTCAGGCATGTGGAAAGGCGGGGCGTGGACCCGCGCTGGCCCGAAACCGCCATGCCCAGGGCCGAGCAGATTGCAGCCGCCATCCGGCGCCTGCCCAGCGCCCAGGGCGTGCCCGATGACATTCTGGAATTCGCCACGGGACCCTGGGCCGAAGTGATCGCCAGCGTTCAGGAACCCGTGGACGGCAGCGAGGCCCGGGACCCCGGCGGCTATCTGGCCCTGGTGCCCAGCCTGCTGTGGAGCGTGTCTGCCCATGCAGGCCGCGATACCGACCGCCTGGTGGCGCTGGCACCCCGGCTGCAGGCCCGGCTGCGCGCCGGCCTGCGCAGCGTGGGGCGTACGGAAGAGGAAATCCAGGCCTTTGCCGCGCGCCTGGCCGGCCTGCACCAGGACGCGCTGGATGCCGGTGTGGTCCGCCAGCCCATAGAGAGCGTGGACATTTATCTGGACTCCGTACCGCCGACCATCTACGGGTCGGACTCGGTGCTGGCGTCCCTGTCTTCCTCCAATGGTGCGGCAACGCTTGGCCAGACAACGCCCGGCTCCCTGGCGGGCCGTCTGCCGCAGTCGTTGTTTGGCGTGGCGGCCTCCCTGCCGGTGCCGCTCGATGTGCGGCAGCCGATGGTGGACGATATCGGCGCGCTGACCGAGCAGGACCTGGAACTGCCCGAGGCGCTGCAGGATGAGCTGCCGGCCACCCCGGCTGCACAAGCGCCGCAGGCCCTTGCTGGGCTTGCGGGGCAGGCTGCGTTGGCCGTTGGCGAAGCCGTCCCGATGCCTGCCGAGCCCGCGCTGCCCCTGGAGCCACCGCCGCCGGTGGTTCCCGTGGTGTCCGAAGACTGGGCGCTGGGCACCTGGGTGGAACTGTCCAACGCCCGGCAGTGCATCCGCACCCAGCTGACCTGGGTCAGCCCGCAGCAGACGCTGTTCCTGTTCACGGCCACCGATGGCAGCACCCAGTCCATGACGCGCCGCATGCGCGACAAGCTGCTGGCGCAAGGGCAACTGCGGCGCGTGGACTGAGGCGCCTGCCGCACATGTGCCGGCGCCGATGGGGACGAATCGTGCCCAATTCGGGCCTTGCGGAGGTTGAGGCCTGAGGCCTGTCAAAAAGACAATGTCCTGCATCGGTGCGCTCCGGATCACGGGGCGCATCACCGAATAGACCCCACCAGCAGGAGACAGGAATCATGGCGCGTTTGAGGATAGGCATCGTCGGAGCAGGCATTGGCGGACTGGCGGCAGCCAATGCGCTGCACCAGGCAGGGCATGAAGTATTGGTGTTCGAGCAAAGCCGGCAGTTTCTGCGCGTGGGCGCGGACATCAACCTCACGCCCAATGCCGTGCGCGCCCTCGATGGCCTGGGCGCCGACATTGCCGCCGCCGTGCGCGCCAGCGCCGCACGGCCCACGCACCGCATCAGCCGCAACTGGGACACGGGCGAGGAAACCTCGCGCCTGACCATGGGTGACGAGGCCGAGCGCAAGTACGGCGCCCCGCAGTTGACCATCCACCGCGCCGATCTGCTGGCCGCGCTGGCCGATGCCTTTCCGCTGGACCAGGTGCAGTTGGGCAAGCGTGCCAGCCAGATCACGCAGACGGGGCAAGGCGTGGACATCGCCTTCACAGATGGCAGCGAAGTGGCCGGGCTGGACGCACTCATTGGCGCGGACGGCATCCACTCCGTGGTGCGCGCGGCCCTGTTCGGTGCCGAGAGCCCGCGCTTCACGGGTGTGGTGGCCTTCCGCGCGGTGGTGCCCACCGAGCGCGTGCGCCATGTGCCCGACATCCAGGCCTTCACCAAATGGTGGGGCGCCACGCCGCAAAGCCAGATCGTGACCTTTCCTCTGAACCAGGGGCGTGACACCTTCATCTTCGCCACCACGGCCCAGGATTCCTGGCACGAGGAATCGTGGACCACGCCCGGCAGCGTCGAGGAGTTGCGCGGCTTCTACGCCGATTTCCATCCCGATGCCCGGGCGCTGCTCGACGCCTGCGATGGCGTGCTCAAGACCGCGCTGTACGAGCGCGATCCCCTGCCGGCCTGGTCGCAGGACCGCATCACGCTGCTGGGCGATGCCTGCCACCCGATGATGCCCTTCATGGCCCAGGGCGCAGGCATGGCCATCGAAGACGCCGTGGTGCTGGCCCGCAACCTGGATGCCGCACCGGGTCCGCAGCAGGTGCCCGAGGTCCTGGCGCGCTACCAGGCCATGCGCATGCAGCGCACCAGCGAGATCCAGATCGGCTCGCGCGGCAACAACTGGCTGCGCGCCGGTGGCAATGCCGATGGCGTCTACGGCTACGACGCCTGGGCGGTTGCGCTGCAGGCCTGAACCCGGTCAGGGCCGGCAGGCGGCCAGCTCCCTGGCGCAGGGCAGCTCCAGCCCTTCGGCCGTGGTCAGCGACTGCGCGGCCAGCACGGCGCGCACCGTGGCCAGGGCCACGGCCTCGGCGGCCATGGCGGACAGGGTCAGCATGCCCAGCGAGTGCTCGGCCAGGCCCGTGCCCAGGGCGAACAATGTGTCGCCATCGCTCATGGTGTGCACGGGGCGTATGGCACGTGCCAGGCCGTCATGGGACACCACGGCCAGGCGCTGGGCCTGGACCTTGGTGATGCGGGCATCGGTGGCAATCACGCCGATGGTGGTGTTGGTGCCTGCCAGCAGCGGCCGGGGCTCTTCGCCGCGCAGCAGGGCACGGCAGGTGTCGTGCAGCTGGCGGCCATCGGGGCTGCGCGCGCCGGCCAGCAGCGCGCCGCTGTGGGGGTCGACCACATCGCCCACGGCATTGCAGGCGATCAGCGCGCCCACGGTGACGCCATGCACGGTGAGCGAGGCTGTGCCGATGCCGCCCTTCATGGCGCGATCCATGCCGAAGACCTTGCCCACGCAGGCGCCCATGCCGGCGCCCACATTGCCCTCGGCAGGCCGCGCGGCGCTGGCGGCCTGGCAGGCCGCATGGCCGGCATCGGCACCCGGGCGGATGCGGCTGTCGCCCACCGCCAGGTCGAACAGCACGGCGGCCGGCACGATGGGCACGCGGCCCACGCCCACATCCAGCCCTATGCCCTGCTCATCGAGCCAGCGCATGGCGCCGCTGGCCGCGTCCAGCCCCCATGCGCTGCCGCCCGAGAGCATGACGGCATGCACCTGCTGCACCAGGTTGGAGGGGTGCAGCAGGTCGGTCTCGCGCGTGCCGGGGGCGGCGCCACGCACATCGCAGCCCCCCACGGCACCGCCGCGCGCCAGCACGACGGTGCAGCCCGTGGGCCGGCGGGCATCGGTGTGGTGGCCTACCTCGATGCCCTGTACGCGGGTGATGGAGCCGGGGTCTGAGTCGGTGCTTGGCATGCGCTGCTCTGCTCGGTGATGGACAGGCCTTCACCTTAGCCGAAACGGCAGCCCTGCACCCGCTCTTCAGCGCAGCACTTCCAGCTGCGTGACCACGAAGGCGCCCTGGTCCTGCTCGGCGCGAAAGCGCACCTTGTCGCCGGCCTTGAGGGCGGGCTCGGGTGCAGCCACGCGCAGCTGGAAGACCATGGTCATGGGCGGCATGCCCAGGTTCTTGAGTTCGCCGTGGCGCAGCGTGACCTTGCTGGTGCGAGCATCCCAGCGCGTGACCTCGCCTTCGCTGAGGTCCTGGCTGGCGGCGGCAGGTGCGGTTTCGGCAGATTGCGCGCCATGCGCCGCATGGTCGTGGGCCGTGGCCTGGGCACCGGCCCAGGCCGGGATCAGCGCGGCGGCAAGGGCCAGGCGCACGGCAAGGGCGGTACTGGACGTACGGGACGTACGGGAAACAAGGAGGGCTGTTTTGTGCATGGTGTGCTCCGGGGTTCAGCGGTAGCTGGTGAAGGTGCGGGTGGAAACGTCGCTGTTCATGAGGTTCTTGGTGATCAGCAGCACCTCGTAGGGGTCCTTGCGGCCGCCGTACTCGGGGCCGTCCATGCCGGGGCTGCCCACCGGCATGCCGGGCACGGCAATGCCCAGCGCCTTGGGCTTTTGCTTGAGCAGCTTGTGCACGTCGGCCGCAGGCACATGGCCTTCGAGCGCATAGCCTTCGACCAGGGCCGTGTGGCAGGAGCCCAGGCGCGCCGGAATGCCCAGCCTGGCGCGCACGGCGCTGTTGCCGGTGTCGTGCACGGTGACGGCAAAGCCGTTTTGCTCCATGTGCACCACCCAGTCCTGGCAGCAGCCGCAGTTGGGGTCCTTCCAGACCTCGACGGGGATGCGGGTGCTGGGTGCTTCTTTGGGCACCGTGGGTGCAGCCGCCCACAGCGAAGGGGCGGCGAATGCCGTGCAGGCCAGGGCCATGCGGCGCAGCGCACTGCGGCGCGGGTGGGCGGATGCCATGCGTTCATGTTTCATGAGGTGCTCCTGAAAGGGGGGGAAGAAGGGGCGCGCTCATTGCGTCACCGTGATGGTTCCGCGCATTCCGGCCTGGTAGTGGCCGGGGATGAGGCAGGCAAAGTCGAAGCTGCCTTCGCGGTTGAAATTCCAGACCAGGTCGCCGGATTTGCCGGGCGAGACATGGGCCATGTAGGGCTCGCCGTGCTCCATGGTGGGGAACTTGAGCATCATCTGCGCGTGCTCGTCCAGCGAGGCCGGCGTGCCCAGCACGATCTCGTGCATGACCTGGCCCTTGTTGGCCACGCGCAGGCGCACCGTCTCGCCGCGCTTGACGCTGATGCGCTCTGGCGTGAAGCGCATGTTGTCGCTCATGTCCAGGGTGATGGTGCGCCGGGCGGCCGAGGCATCGCCGGCAATGCCCCAGGGCTTTTGCTCCTTGACCGCGGCGGCCTTGGGAGCGTCATCGTGGGCTTCGCTGCCATGGGCGAAGACGGCAGCGGGGCCGGCAAGCAGTGCGGTGGCGAGGAGGAGGGCAAAGGTGTTCATGAGGTACTCCTTGGATGGCATCAGTGGTGCTCATGGCCCGCACCGGGCTTGCGCACGCTGGGTGCGCCGGGGGACTGGCCAGGCGTGGTCTGGCGCGGTGCGGAGGCTTCGGCCGCCGGCCCCTTCCATTCATAGGCCACGCTGCCCTTGGGGTGGGTGAACCAGCCCGGGTCGCCGTAGTCGTTGGCGCCCAGCTGCTCGCGCACCTTGAGGGTGGTGAACATGCCGCCCATCTCGATGGGGCCGAAGGGGCCCGTGCCGGTCATCATCGGGAAGGTGTTGTCGGGCAGGGGCATTTCCATGGAGGCCATGTCGCCCATGCCGCGCTCGCCCATGACCATGTAGTCGGGCACGATCTTCTGGATCTTGCCGACCAGGCCCCGGTGGTCCACGCCGATCATGGTCGGCGTGTCATGACCCATGGCGCCCATGGTGTGGTGGCTCTTGTGGCAGTGCAGGGCCCAGTCGCCCAGCTCGTCGGCGATGAACTCCACCTGGCGCATCTGGCCCACGGCCACGTCGGTGGTCACCTCGGGCCAGCGCGCGGACCGGGGCACGGGGCCGCCGTCGGTGCCCGTGACCTCGAATTCGTGGCCGTGCAGGTGGATGGGGTGGTTGGTCATGGTCAGGTTGCCCACGCGCAGGCGCACCAGGTCGCCGCGCCTGGCGACGACGGGGCTGATGGCGGGGAACACCCGGCTGTTGAAGGTCCAGATGTTGAAGTCCGTCATCTCGGCCACGCGCGGCGTCATGGAGCCGGGCTCCACGTCGTAGGCCGACAGCAGGAAGGCGTAGTCGCGCTGGACCTCGGCGATCTGCGGGTGGGCCGCCTTCGGATGCGTGATCCACAGCCCCATCATGCCCATGGCCATCTGCACCATCTCGTCGGCATGCGGGTGGTACATGAAGGTGCCGGGGCGGCGCGCCGTGAACTCGTAGACGAAGGTCTTGCCGGGCGGGATGTGCGGCTGGGTCACGCCGCCCACGCCGTCCATGCCGTTGGGCAGGCGCTGGCCGTGCCAGTGCACGGTGGTGTGCTCGGGCAGGCGGTTGGTCACGAAGATGCGGACCTTGTCGCCTTCCACCACCTCGATGGTCGGTCCCGGGCTCTGGCCGTTGTAGCCCCACATGTTGACGAAGAAGCCCGGTGCCACCTCGCGCACCACGGGCTCGGCCACCAGGTGGAATTCCTTGACGCCTGCGTTCATGCGCCAGGGCGTGGTCCAGCCGTTGAGCGTGACCACGGGGCGGTAGGGGCGGCCGTTGGGCGGTGCCAGCGGGGCGGCGGTTTCG
Source organism: Delftia sp. RIT313 (assembly GCF_000632165.1). NCBI lineage: Bacteria > Pseudomonadati > Pseudomonadota > Betaproteobacteria > Burkholderiales > Comamonadaceae > Delftia > Delftia sp. RIT313. The sequence continues at coordinate 11,952 of NZ_JFYT01000085.1, forward strand.
GCCGAGGACTGGGTCGCTGCCTCGGGCAGGGCGGCCAGGGCCACGCGGCTGACGGCGGCGCTGGAGACGGCGGCCACGGCCGCGCCGGTGAAGAAGTTGCGGCGGTTCATGTCAGTGGCTCGCTGTGTTCGTGGGAGTGGGTGCGGCGGCGCTGGATGCGGCCTCGACCGTGCCTGGCGAGGTTCCGGCCAGAGCCAGCTGCAGGTCGGTGTCGGCCAGCCAGAAGTCGCGCTGGGCGTCGGTGGCGGTGGCCACGGCCTGGGCGCTGTTGCGGGCCTCGGCCAGCAACTCCCAGACGCTGACGAACATGCCGTTGTAGCGGAGCATGGTTTCGTCCTGGATGAAGCGGCGCAGCGGCAGCACCTCGGCCTGCTGCTGGTGGGCCAGGTCCCAGGCCGTGCGGTAGCGCATCCAGCTGCTGCGCGCCTCGGCCCGCGCCTGGATGGCGCCTTGCTGCAGCTGGGCCGCGCTGCGCTGGACCTCGGCACGTGCGCGGCCGCTGGCGGCGCCACCCCAGTCGAACAGCGGCAGGGGCAGGTCGATCTCCCAGCCGCGTGTCACATCGCTGTGGCCGGTGGCCCGGTCCGTGGCGGTGTTGCGGTTGTAGCCCAGGCCGACGTCGCCGAACATGGCGCCCAGGCGTGCCCAGCCACGGCGCTCGGTCAACTGGTCCAGGTCGTGGCGCAGGGCGCGCAGGTCCAGGCGCTCGCGCAGCGCGGTGGCTTCGGCATCGTCCCCGGAGCGCAACTGCGTGGCGGCCTGCGGGATGGCGGGCAGCTGGTCGGGCAGCTTGAAATCGATGCGCCGTCCCCACAGGCCCATCAGACGGGCCAGTTGCTCATGCTCTGCCGTGGCGGCCAGGCGCGCACGCGCCAGCTGGGCTGCGGTGTCCTGTTGGATGCTGAGCTCGCGTGCCTGCTGCAGCCGGCTGAAGTTGCCCACGCGGGCCATGCGGCGCGCCAGCTCGGCACCGGCCTCGGCCGCCTCGTGCATGCGCTCGCTGGACGCCAGCTGCTGGCGTGCGGCCACGGCGCGCAGCCAGGCGCGGCGCGTGTCGGCGGCCAGCCGCAGCACATCCTGCGCGGCGGTCAGGGTGGCCTGTTCCATCTGCATGCCCTGCCAGCGGCTGCGCCAGGGCAGGGTGATCAGGCTGACCAGGCCGAAGCTCAGCTGGCGTTCGATCTCGCGCTCGTCGCTGTTGACCATGCGGCCCAGGGCCAGCGTGGGGTTGGGCAGGGTCAGGGCCTGAACGCGTTCGGCATCCTGCACGCCCAGTTGCGCCAGGCGCGCTTGCAGGCCGGGGTTGTTGAGCAGTGCGATGCGCACGGACTGGTCCATGTCCAGCGGCTGGCGCAGCCACTCGTCGATGCGCTGCTGCGCCGTGTCGCGGGCCTGCAGATCGGTTGGTGGCAGCTGGGCGCCGTCCGGCAGGCGGCTGGCGGTATGGGATTGGACCGCGCCGCGCAGGCCGTCGGGCGAGATGCTGGCGCAGCCGGCCAGGACCAGCACGGCAGCCATGGCGCCGACCAGCCGGGTGGGGGCGAAGAGCGTGCGCTTCATGGCCGGCCTCCGTGCTGCATGTGAGAGCCGTGTGGGGACGGCGCAGGCGTGGATCGGCCGCCCTGGGCGGCTTCCCAGCGCAGGATGTCCATATGGCCGTTGGGAAACTCGGCCACGGCCGCATTGGCCTGGCGCCAGTCGGTCAGCTCGGTTTCCACGGCGCCACTGGCCGGCAGCGCGGCATGGCGCAGCGGCAGGCTGGCCGCAGCCGGATCGATGGCGCCGGTCAGGCCTGCGGAGGAAGAGGCCGGGGGGGGGCTGCCGTCATGGGCTTGGGCCCAGGCAGCGGGGCTGGATGCGGCAAGGGCCGCCAGCCCAAATTGGATAAGGGGGACGAGAAAATGCGCACGGCGCATGGTGTTCTCCTGAATGCGAAACGGACAACGCATCCGCGGCCAGACGTCCCGCCATGCCCGCAAGCGGGCTGCCCATGGAGGGGCGGCAGGGTTGGCGCGGACGCACTTCGGGCGTCAGGCTTCAGGAAATGGGTGGCTTGATGGCCTGCAGCTTGGCCGCGCTGGCAAAGCGCGCGCTGCCTTGGGGGCGCAGTGCGGCGGACGGCGCTGCGCCGTCCGAACCGATCTGGCCAGGGGTGAAAAGGGCCGAATGGCAGATGCCGCACAGGGTGCAGCTGGGCCCATGTTCATGTTCGCCGCAGCTGCCGCCCGGATGGCCGCTGGCCTGGGGAGCGCAGGCTGCACTGTGCTCGGCGTGTGATGCGTGATTTGGGCCGTGATCTGCGGCGTGCGCCGCGTGATGCTGCTCGGGGCTGTCCGGCGATTGCGTGATTTCCAGCGCGACTTCCCGCGCGATTTCGGGCGCGTGGTGGTGAAGTGCCGACGCCGGATCCAACGCTGGCGCAGATGCGGCAGCCGGCGCCAGGGCCGACATGACCGGCGCAGCCCCCATGGCCATGGCGTCGCCCAGCAGGCCACGAAGGACCAGCAGCAAGACCAGGACAATGGACAGGGGGCGGCGCATAGGTTTGGATGATACCGGACGGCGGCGCGAAGTTCCTCAGGCGCGTGGGCTTTGCCGGGGCGGGCGGCGCGTGGCGCGCAGGGCCTCGGCGATCAGGGCCGATACGGCGGGCGGCATGTCCATGGGCAGGGTGGCAGGCACCGTGGCGCGGCCTGTGTTGCCGCGCGGCAGCCGGTCCAGCAGGTGGCCTGCAGGCACCAGGGCCAGGCGCAGCAACTGGCCTGCCACCTCCCCGCCATCGCGCAGCTGCAGCGCATGGCGCAGCATCCAGCAGTGGGATCGCCAGTGCAGGCCCAGCATCTGCTGGCCCAGCACATGGCTGGCCTCCAGCAGCAGCCAGCGCTGTGCGGGCGCCTGGTCCTGGCTTGAACGGAAGCTGTGCAGCAGGTGGGTGAAGGCGGCGCGGCGCTGGGCGTCGGTCATGCCGCCTCCCTGTCGCTGCCCCAGCGGCGCAGCCGCAGGCCGTTGGCGACCACCAGAAGGCTCACACCCATGTCGGCGAGCACAGCCAGCCACATGCTGGCGTTGCCGGCCAGGGCCAGTGCGAAGAACACCAGCTTGACGCCCAACGACAGGGCGATGTTCTGCCAGAGCACGGCGTGGGCGCTGCGCGACAGCTCCACCACTTCGGGCAGGCGGCGCAGGTCGTCGTTCATCAACACCACGTCGGCGGTTTCCATGGCCATGCCCGTGCTGTGCATGCCGCCCATGGCAAAGCCGATATCGGCCTGGGCCAGCGCCGGTGCATCGTTGATGCCGTCGCCCGTCATGGCGGTGGGGCCACGGGTGCGCTGCAGCTCGGCCAGTGCGTCGAGCTTGTCCTGGGGCAGCAGGCCGCCGCGCGCATCCTGGATGCCGGCTTCGGCAGCGATGGAGCGCACGGTGGCCGTGTTGTCGCCGCTGAGCACCACGGGCTGTACGCCCAGGGCCTGCAGGCGTGCCACGGCCTCGCGGGCCTGGGGCCGCAGCGGGTCGGCCACGGCGAACAGGTCCCGCACGCCGCTGCTGTCGGCCAGCAGGGTCACGGTGCGGCCCTGGGCCTCATGGGTGGCCAGGCTGGCACGCAGCGCGGCGCTGTCCCAGCCTTGCTCCTGCACCCAGCGCAGGTTGGCCAGGGTCCAGAGCTGGCCGTCGATCTCGGCCTGCACGCCACGGCCGGGCAGGGCCAGCAGCTTGCTGACCGAGGTCCGCGCGGCATCGGCGGCCACGGCGGCATCGGCCTGGAGGCCGGAAGCAATGGCGCGCGAGACCGGGTGGTCCGAGCGGCCGGCCAGGGCCAGGGCATATGCGGCGGGCTGGCTGGAGTCCTGGGCCGCGTCTTCTTCGCTCCAGGATTTCCATTCGACCAGCTTGGGGCTGCCCGTGGTCAGCGTGCCGGTCTTGTCCAGGGCAATGGCGCGCAGCTTGCGGGCCGATTCCAGCGCCTGGCCGCCCTTGATCAGCAGGCCGCGGCGTGCCGCGGCTGTGAGCGCACTGACCACGGTGACGGGAGTGGATAGCACCAGGGCGCAGGGGCAGGAGATGACCAGCAGGGCCAGGGCCTGGTAGGCCGCGTCATGCCAGCTCCAGTCCATGACCAGCGGTGCCAGCACCGCCAGCGCAATGGCCAGCACCAGCACGATGGGCGTGTAGACGGCAGCAAAGCGGTCGACAAAGCGCTGGGTGGGCGCCTTGGAGGCCTGGGCCTGCTCCACGGCATGGACGATGCGCGCAATCAGGCTGTCATTGGCCGCCGAGGTGACGCGCATCTGCAGCTCGCCATCCTGGTTGATGCTGCCGGCGTAGAGCTCGTCGCCCGGAGCCTTGTCGGCCAGGGCACTTTCTCCGGTGATGGGCGCCTGGTTGACCGAGCTTTGGCCTCGCAGGACCACGCCGTCAAGCGGCACGCGCGCGCCGGGGGCCACGCGCACGGTGGCGTCCAGCGCCACGTCGGCGGCGGCCACGCGCTGCACGCTGCCATCGGGCTGGAGCACGTCGGCCGTCTCGGGCGCCATCTGCAGCAAGCTGCGGATGGCATTGCGCGCCCGGTCCATGGCTTGGTCCTCGATGCGCTCTGCCGCGGCGTACAGGGCCATGACCATGGCGGCCTCGGGCCACTGGCCGATGGCGAAGGCACCCGTGACGGCAATGGCCATCAGCGCGTGGATGCCCAGCTTCAGGCGCAGCACGTCGCGGATGCCGGCCTTGTAGACGCCCAGGCCCGACAGGGCAATGGCCAGCACGGCCACGGCCATGCCGCCGTATTGCAGGGCCGGCACGCCGCCCTGGGAGCCGCTGAACCAGTGGGCGGCTTCGGCCAGCACGGCTGCAATCAGCGCGGCCGTGATGCGCGGCCAGCCGGGCAGCACGCTGTGGTCGTGGCCGGCATGGGGATCGCTCTCGTCGTGACCGTGGTCATGGTCATGGTCGTGGTCATGGGCGTGATCGTGATCGTGATCGTGATCGTGGCCATGGCCCTCGCCATGCGCATGCGAGTGGCCTTGGGCCTTCTTGCGGGCCGGCGTGGGCTGGGTGATGGTGAAGGGCGCGCAGCAATCGGTGCCGCAGGCGGAAGACGGCGAAGTCGAGGCGGGCTTGGAAAGGGCTGGGGAGGCTTTCAGGGCCTCGTTGCCCTGAGGGCTTGGCAGGCGATTGGAGTTCATGCGAGCATTGGAAACGGTGAAGTCACTTCAAGGTCAAGCATGTCACAGCATGAATCTGCGCGCTGGCGCATCGGCGAGGCGGCCAAGCGTTCCGGCGTGGCCGCCGCCAACATCCGCTACTACGAAAAGGAAAGGCTGCTCAGTGCAGGCGTGCGCGAGGACAACCAGTACCGGCTGTACAGCGACAGCGATGTGCACCGGCTGCGCTTCATCCGCCTGTGCCGCGCCATGGACATGTCGCTGGACGAGGTCCGCACCCTGCTGGCGCTGGACGGCGCCAGCAAGGCCGACTGCGTGGCCGCCAACGAAACCCTGGATGCCCACCTGGGCCATGTGCGCGAGCGCCTGGCCGAGCTGCGCGCGCTGGAGCATGAGCTGATGCAGCTGCGCAGCCAGTGCGACGGGTCGGACAGCTACTGCCATCTGATCGAGGCCCTGCACGCCCAGGCCGACGAACCGCTGGCACCCGCCCTGGGCAGCTCCGGCGCAAAGCGCCATGTGTAGCGCCGTCCGCAGCTGCCTGTCTTGCGCCGGCGTCCGACGGACCGTCCCGGTACGGCTCGCTATCATCGTCCGATGAGCCTCAGCCACGCAGCCCTGTCCCTTCCCGACCGCATCTGGGCGGCGCTGCGCGACCATGCGCTGGCCTGGTGGCGCAGCGTCTACCTGGGCGCCGTGCTGCTGGTGCTGGCCATGTCCCCTTCCAGCTACCGGCGTGGTGCACGGCGTGCCATGGCGCACCAGATCTATGTGCAGACCGGGCCCATCCTGCTGGGTTTCACGGCGCTTGCGGCCCTGCTGTGCGCGGTGATCACGCGCATCGTCATCGTCACGGCGCTGAGCTATGGGCTGTCGCGCTATGCGCTGGAGATGGTGGTGCGTGTGCTGGTGATCGAGCTGATCCCGCTGACGGCCGCGCTGTTCGTGGCCATGCGCTGCACCATTCCCAATGGCACGCTGATTGCGCAGCTGCGCGCGCGGGGCCAGCTCCAGGCCTGGCAGGAGCGCGGCTCCGATCCGCTGCGCATGGCCCTGGTGCCGCGCGCGGCCGGTGGCGTGTTTGCCTCGGTCACGCTGGCCGTGCTCAGCTGCGTGGTGGCCCTGGTTACCGTCTACCTGAGCGTCTATGGCTTCACGCTGGCGGGACTGCCCGGCTACACGCGCATCTTCGGCCAGATCTTCACGCCGGCCGTGACCCTGGTGTTCGTGCTCAAGACCTGGTTCTTCAGCCTCACCGTGGCCATCATGCCCATGGCCTCGGGCCTGTATGCGCCACTGCGGCGCCACCGGCTCGGCGGCGCGGCGCTGGGCGGCTTTGCGCGCATGTTTGCCGTGCTGCTGGTGATCGAGGTGATCTCGCTCATGGGCAACTATTACTGAGCACGCCCGCTGAACTCCACGAACCCCACATGCACGGCAAGGCCCGTGCCAGAACAAGGAATGCCATGACCGATACGCGGCGCACGCCGCCAGACCCCTGGGACGGCGAGGAAATCGAGGCCCTCAAACCCGTGGCGCACCTGCGCGCCAAGGCGGCTGGCCTGCTGCTGTTCACGCTGGTGCTGATTCTTGGATCGGCCCTGTACCTGCTGTACTCGCGCGGCGTGTTCGAAGCCACGCAGCGCCTGGTGCTCACGGCCGACGACTCCGAGGGCGTGAGCGTGGGCATGGACATGACCTTCTCGGGCTTTCCGATCGGGCGCGTGCGCCGCATCGAACTGGCCGAGGACGGCAATGTGCGCATCCTCATCGACGTGCCGCGCAAGGACGCGCACTGGCTGCGCGAGTCCAGCGTCTTCACCCTGGTCAAGGGGCTGGTGGGCGGCACCACCATCAAGGCCTACAGCGGCATCCTCAGCGATCCGCCGCTGCCCGACGAGGCCGTGCGCCCCGTGCTGCGCGGCGATGCCACGGCCGAGCTGCCGCAGATCATGTCCACGGCCAAGGAAGTGCTGGGCAACATCGCCCAGCTCACCGCGCCGGACTCGGCCCTGGGCGGGTCGCTGACCGAACTGCGCGGCCTGGCCGGCCGGGCCCAGGGGCCGGGCGGCGTGCTGGGCGTGGTCATGGGCAGCGAGCAGGAGGCGCGCAAGGTCACGGCCCTGCTGGACCGCGCCAATGCCACGCTGGCCCGCATGGAGCGCATGGTGGCGCGGGCCGACAGCCAGGTGTTCGACGCCGGCGGCGTCATGCCCGAGGTGCGTTCCACCGTGGTGCAGCTCAACGGCCTGCTGGCCGACACGCGCCGCACGCTGGGCAAGGTGGACGCCGTGCTGGCCGAGGCCCAGGCCGTGGGCTCCAATGCGCGCGAGGCCACGGCCGACCTGGGCGCCCTGCGCGCCGAGGTCGAGGGCAACCTGCGCCGCCTGGAAGGCGTGCTGGCCGACCTGCAGCGCAAGTGGCCGTTTGCGCACCAACCGGAGTTGAAGCTGCCATGAGTGCTGCCGCCAAGAAACTTTCTGCCGCAACCCTCCTGGCGCGCCATGCCGCCGCCGGCGCCGTGCTGACCCTGGTGCTGGCCGGCTGCAGCAGCCGCCCGCCCGCGCCGGACTGGGCGCTGAATGCCGAATCTGCGTCCCAGCGCGCATCCACCGCCTACCTGGAAGGCCGTCAGCGCGTGCAGGCCATGGAATGGGACAAGGCCCGCGCCGAGGTGGCCGCTACGGGCCGCACCGACCTGGCCGCACGTCTGGAGCTGATGCGCTGCGCGGCCCAGGTGGCCAGTCTCGAATGGGACGACTGCCCCGGCTACCAGGCGCTGGCGCTTGACGCGGCGCCGGCCGAGGCCGCCTATGCGCGGTATCTGCAAGGCAATCCGCGGGCCGAAGACATTGCGCTATTGCCAGAATTACAGCGCCCCGTGGCACAGGCGCTGCTGGGAGGGTCTGCGTCGGCGCTGGCCGCCGTGAGCGCCATCAAGGAGCCGCTGCCCCGGCTGGTTGCAGCCGGTGCGGCCTTGCGGGCGGGTGCGGCGCAGCCGCAACTACTGGAGCTGGGTGCCGAAACCGCCTCGGCCCAGGGCTGGCGCCGTGCGGTGATGGCCTGGCTGCTGCTGCAGGCCAGAGCCCATGATCAGGCGGGCGAGGTGGACAAGGCCCAGGCCGTCAGGCGCAGGCTGTCGCTGCTGGAGAAGACGGCCAGCGGTGGGGGCACATCGGCCGGCAAATGAAAACAGCGCCAGTCCGAAAGGGATGGCGCTGGGCAGGCATTTGCAGGCGTTTGCAGGGCTTACATCGACGACAGCAGGGCGCCCGGGTCTTTTTGCAGCAAGGTGTCTGCGGCCGGGGCGGCGCTGTCCAGCCAGAAGGTGGCAACGCTGGCGGCTACGGCAAGCACGACCGTGGCGGTGAAGGCGATGAAGGGATGACGTCCGAAGGGGCTGGGTCTGCGCATGGTGGACCTCCTGTCTGGCAGCGCAGGCAGAGCATTGGGCTGGGCCTGGACTCCATTGCACACCGGATTGCGCAGCGCGGCTGTCGGACAATCGCTTTCTCTCTTGACGTTTGTAAAAAAGTACTGAGAGAAAATTTCTATCGACTTTCAAGAGGCCGAAAAAAAAGCGAGGCAGAGCCTCGCTGAAAGTTCGGGACGTAAGTCCCTGGCCCGTGCTGGCAGGCCAGGCGTCGCCTTAGAAACGGTGGCGGATACCCGCGATCAGGCTGGTGCCCGACTTCAGGTCCGTGATGCGGTCGTGCATCAGCACGGTGTACACATCGGTGCGCTTGGACAGGTAGTGGTCGTAGCCTAGGCTGGCCGTGGTGCGCGTGGAGTCCACGGCGCCGATTTCGGCCTTGGTGCGGGCCAGGGCTGCCTTGATGGTGCCGGCGCTGGTCACGGGCACGTCCAGGCCCAGCGAGTAGGTGCTGTTCTTGCGGTCCAGATCCTTGACCTTGGCCTGGCCGTAGGTTGCGTACAGCTTGGCCACTTCGAAGTTGTAGGTTCCGCCCAGCATCCAGTCGGTCTTGGTGGGCATCACGGCCAGGCTCACGGGGTTGCTGATCTGGGCGCGCTCGTAGAAGGCCACCAGGCTCAGGGGGCCGCCGAAGTACATGGCGTTCACGCCGATGTTCTTCTTGCCGGAATCGCCGCCCTTTTCACCGAACTGGTAGTGGACGTTGGCCTGCAGGCCGCCGAACTTGGGCGTGGTGTAGACGACCTGGTTGCTCCAGCCGGTGTCGGACGGCGTGGTCAGGTTGGCCGAGCCCCAGGCTGTCGTGCCCACGTTGGCGTGCAGCACCAGCGGGGAGATGGTGAAGGAGTCGCCGAAGGGGTTGGTCAGGATGGTGGGCAGGAAGTTGGGCGCCATGCCGCGGCCCAGGCGCACCGTGCCGAAGCCGCCGGACAGGCCGACGTTGGCATCGCGCGAGAAGTACGGGTCACCATCGAAACGGCCGGGGCTGCCAGTGTCCACACGCATGAAGGCCGTCAGCTGGAAATCGACCTTCAGGCCGCCGCCCAGGTCTTCCTGGCCCTTCATGCCCCACCAGGAGGTGGTCATGCCGCCCGAACCCACGACACCCTTGCCGCTGGCGTCGCCAGCCATGCGCATGGAGCCGGCATAGGCGTCCACCAGGCCAGTCAGCTGGACCGAGCTTTGGGCGTGTGCAGCGCCGGCGCAGGCCAGTGCAGCGGCCAGTGCGATGAAGGAACGTTTCATGTTGAGGAGTCTTTCATTGTTGGAGAGTGGAAACGGGTGGCCAGTGCTGTGACCGGGGCAGACGATGAACCAATCGCCCGGGCTGGGCTACGTGGCAAACCTGGGACAGTGGCGTTTTCGCATCAGGGGCGGGCTGGCGTCGGCACGTCTTTGCGGCCTGCGTGCAAGGCGGTCTTGACTGGCTAAGCCGCGTATTACAACGCATCCGAGCCATTGCGCCGGCCATAAAGTGGTGTCTTTGACACAGTTATGACGAAACTTAATTTGTGTTTTGCACTCTCGCGGCTTGAACACTGCCGTGCACTGGGATGGGGCCGGGGCACCAGGGCTGTGCAGCAGGTCGTTGCAAGAGGGCTCAAAGGTCAATTCAGGGCTCCTTGTTCGTCGGTTGGGCGGTGGATTTGTGCCTGTTGCCAGGCCTTTGGCTGCAACTGATTGCAAACAGCGTGCCAGCTTGCAACCCGGCCATGGGCCAGGCAAGGGCCCCATGAGCCGGGCATGTGCTTCCAGACGTGTCAGACTCGCGCCCATGCCCGAATCCACCCTGCTCGTTGCCGATGACCACCCGCTGTTCCGCGCCGCGGTGATCCATGTGCTGCGCGAGGCCCTGCCGCAGTTCGCCGTGCTGGAAGCCGCAAGCGCCGCCACGCTGGGCGCGGCGCTGCAGCAGCACCCCGAGATCGAGCTGGTGCTGCTGGACCTGGCCATGCCGGGGGCGCGCGGCTTTTCGGCGCTGCTGCATGTGCGCGGCGAGTACCCCGATGTTCCGGTGGTGGTGATTTCGTCCAACGACCATCCGCGCGTGATCCGCCGTGCGCAGCAGTTCGGTGCTGCAGGCTTCATTCCGAAATCGGCGCCGGCCGAGGCCATAGGCACGGCCCTGCAGGAGGTGCTGGACGGCGGCAGCTGGTTCCCGCCCATGGCCGCCGAGCGCTCCGAGGCCGACGCCGCGCTGGCCGCGCGGCTGGCCCAGCTCACGCCCCAGCAGTTCCGCGTGCTGCTGTGCCTGGCCGATGGCCTGCTCAACAAGCAGATCGCCCACGAGCTGGGGCTGGCCGAGAACACCGTCAAGGTGCATGTGACGGCCATTCTCAAGAAGCTGGAGTGCTACAGCCGCACGCAGGCGGCCGTGCTGGTCAAGAGCCTGGAGAACGACGGCACGGTCTGAACGCCAGGCCCTGCCGTGCCACGTCTATCGGTGGCGCAGCAGCATCTGGCTCATGAGCGCGCGCAGCGCGGGCGGGCGCACGGGCTTGGCCAGAAAGCCCCAGCCGCGCTCGGCCGCCTGGCGGCGCACCATGCCGTCGCGCTCGGCCGTGACCAGGATCACGGGCGGCGACTGGCCCCAGCGCTGGCACAGCTGCGCGTAGACATCGGGGCCGTGCAACTGGCCCAGGCGCACATCGAGCAGCACCAGCTGCGGCGCTTCGCCGGGCGCGGCCAGCGCCAGCGCCTCGGCCGGGCCACCGGCCAGCGGCACGTTGCAGCCCCAGCGCTGCAGCAGGGCGCGCATGGCGGTGCAAGACTGGGCATCGTCTTCCACGTACCAGGCGCTCATGCCCTGCAGCGGTGCGTCCTGGCCTGCCTCGCCGCAATGCGTGGTCGCGGCGATCTGCGGCACGGCTGCGGGATCGCCCAGCGGCACGCAGACCCAGAACACGCTGCCCCGGCCCAGGTGCGAGCGCAGGCCGATCTCGTGGCCCAGCAGGCGGCCCAGGCGCTCGACGATGGCCAGGCCCAGCCCGGCGCCACGGTCGTCGCCATGGCCTTCGTCCAGGCGGCGGAATTCCTCGAAGATCTCGTGCTGCAGGCTTTCGGGAATGCCCGGGCCCTGGTCGTGCACCTCGATGCGCAACTGCTGGCCCTGGCGCCGACAGCCGATGACGATGCGGCCCTGGCGCGTATAGCGTATGGCGTTGGACAGGAAGTTCTGCAGGATGCGGCGCAGCAACGCCTCGTCGCTGCGCACCACGCAGCGCGTGTCCACCGCGCTCAGGCGCAGGCCCCGGCTTTCGGCCAGGATGCCGAAGTTGTGGCGCATGACCTGTAGCAGCGGCCCCAGCGCGAAGTCGCGCACGCGCACCTCCAACTGGCCCGATTCCATGCGCGAGATGTCCAGCAGGCTGCCCAGGATGGCGTCCTGCGCGGCCAGGGCGCCGTCGATGCTGTCGGCCACATGGCGGCCCGCGTCGTCATGCAGATGGCTGCGCAGCAGGGAGCTGAACATGCGCGCGGCGTTCAGCGGCTGCAGCAGGTCGTGCACGGCGGCGGCCACGAAGCGGGTCTTGTAGCGGTTGGCCTGCTCGGCCTCGCGCTTGGCTTCGGCCAGGTCGCGCGTGCGCTCGGCAATGCGCTGCTCCAGCGCATCGGCCAGCGAGCGAAGCTCGCGCGCGGCGTTCTTGTAGCTGGTGATGTCGGCGTAGCTGGTGACGAAGCCGCCATCGGGCAGCGGGTTGCCGCGGATCTCCAGCACCGTGCCGTCGTCCTTGGTGCTTTCGCGCAGGTGCGGGCTGCCGCTGCGCAGATGCTGCAGCCGCCGGTGGATGGCCTCTTCGATGGGGCCGGGCCCCAGCAGGCCGCGCCGGGCGTTGTAGCGGAACAGGTTCTCGATGGGCTGGCCCGTGCGCAGCAGTTCGGAGGGAAACCGGAACAGCTCCACGTAGCGCGAGTTCCAGGCCACCAGGTTGAGGTCGGCATCGATCACCACCACGCCCTGGGGCAGGTGCTCCAGGCTGCGGCTCAGGCCCGTGTCGGCCTGGCGCGCGGCCTGGACGATGCCGTCCTGGGCCGTTCGCAGCTCCTGGGCATGCTGGCGCAGCACGGTCTCCAGCTCCAGGCGGCTGCGCAGGCGCAGCGCGGCCAGCCGCCTGCGCTGGCGCACGAACAGCACCAGCAGGCCCAGGGCCAGCCAGCCGCCCGCAGCGGCCGCCGCCGCCCAGCGGCTGGCCACGGTGCTGGCCTGCGTGTCGTGCAGCAGGTGCAACTGCCAGTCGCTGCCGGGCAGGGGCAGGGTCTGCCACAGCGTGGTGCCGGGCAGGGCGGGCTCCTGCATCTGCACCAGGCGGCTGCCTTGCTCCAGGCCCTGGCGCACGCGGTAGCGCATGGGGTGCAGTTCCTGGTCGATGTACTGGCGCGTGGCGGCCAGGTCCGCTTCGTCGGCGGGGCTCAGGGGTGACAGCAGGCGGTAGCGCCAGTCGGGCTGGCTGGCCAGGAAGACCACGCCGTGCTCGTCCGAGGCCATGACCACGTCGGGCGTCTGCAGCCATTCGCGCTCCAGCTCCAGCAGCGCGATCTTGATCACCACCAGGCCCGCGACGGCGTTCTGTTCGTCCAGGATGGCCTGCGACAGGAAGTAGCCCGGCAGGCCCGTGGTCAGGCCGATGCCGTAGAAGCGTCCGCTGCCGCGCGACAGCGCCTGCTGCACATAGGGCCTGAAGCTGTAGTCCACGCCCACGTTGCTGCGCGTCTCGCGCCAGTTGCTGGCGGCCAGGGCCGTGCCGTGGCGGTCGATCAGGGTCAGCGTGGACGACTGGCTGGCGCCGTTGGCCTGCTCCAGCTTGCGGTTGAGGGCATCGACCTCGGCGGCGGACAGCGGGTGGGTGAGGGCGGCGCGCAGCTGCGCGTCCAGCGCCAGCACCTCGGGCAGGGTGCGGTAGCGGTCTATGCGCTGGCCCAGGGCCTGGGCGTAGAGGCTGAGCTGGCGCTGCACGCTTTCGGCCTCGCCGCGCAGGGCGCGGTGGTAGACCAGCTCACCGGCCAGCAGCATGCAGGCGAGCATGCCGCCGAACAGCAGCAGCAGGGTCCAGAAGGAACGGCGTGAAGGGCGTCGAACGGGTTGGGGCATGGTGGTCTGGACCCGATTGGGCGCCAGCTTGGTGCCTTCCAGGAC
>NZ_JFYT01000086.1:0-25435 GCF_000632165.1 Delftia sp. RIT313
CCGGGGCACGCTGGACATCGCCATCGGCTTTCTGCCGGGTGGCACGCGGACCCGGCAGACCGTGCTGCTGTCCGACCATTACGGCGTGCTGCTGCGCAGCGGCCACCCCGCGCTGGCGCACGTGCCCGAAGACGCGCCATTGGCTCTGGCCACGCTGCGCCAGCTGGATTTCGCGGCGGTGCGCTCGCATTCGGAGACGCTGCGCATCCTGCAGGCGCTGCGGCTCGATGAGCGCATCCGCCTGTCGGCCGCACACTTCATGGCCGTGCCCTCCATCGTGGGCAAGACCGACCTGGCGGTGATCATGCCGGCCGAGATCGCGGCCGGCTTTGTCGAACGCGGTGGCTATGCGGTGCGCGATGCCGACCTGCCCGATCACCGCTTTGACGTGTCGCTGCACTGGAGCTGGCGCTTCGAGCAGGAACCGGCCAAGCGCTGGCTGCGCGAACTGGTCTGCGAGCTGTTCCAGCAGCCCCGGCACCGCGAGGCCGCCGCGCCCTGAAGGGCCGGCCGTCACGGCCATGACTTGCGGGCTGCCAACACTGGGGAGCCGGGCCTGCCGACTCAGTTTCGTCTAAGAAACCGGCGCCAGACTGGTCCCTGCGCCGACAAGGGCACGCGGCCGGCCCCGCCGAAGATGGGCACCGGCCTGTTTCATCCACTCTCCAGGAAAGACTCACCATGCAACTCAAGGACAAGGTCGCCTTCATCACCGGCTCGGCCAGCGGCATCGGCAAGGAGATCGCCACGCTGTTCGCCAGCGAAGGCGCGCGCATCGTCATTGCCGACCTCAACAAGGAGGCAGCCGATGCCACGGCGGCCGAGCTGCGCGCCACGGGAGCCCAGGCCATGGGCGTGGCCGTGGACGTGACCGACGAGGCCCAGGTCAACGCCTCGGTCGAGGAGGCCGCCCGGGCCTTCGGCGGCATCGACATCCTGGTCAGCAATGCCGGGATACAGATCGTGCATCCGGTGGAGGAATTCAGCTTTGCCGACTGGAAGAAGATGCTGGCCATCCACCTGGACGGCGCCTTCCTCACCACGCGCGCCTGCCTCAAGCACATGTATGCGCAGGGCCGCGGCGGCAGCGTGATCTACATGGGATCGGTGCACTCCAAGGAGGCCTCGCTGCTCAAGGCGCCCTATGTCACGGCCAAGCACGGCCTGATCGGGCTGGCCAAGACCGTGGCCAAGGAAGGCGCCAAGCACGGCGTGCGCGCCAATGTGATCTGCCCGGGCTTCGTGCGCACGCCGCTGGTGGACAAGCAGATTCCCGAGCAGGCCCGCACGCTGGGCATCAGCGAGGACGAGGTCATCAAGAACGTGATGCTCAAGGAAACCGTGGATGGCGAGTTCACCACCACCGAGGACGTGGCCCGCGTGGCCCTGCTGTTCGCGGGCTTTCCCAGCAATGCGCTGACCGGCCAGTCGCTGGTGGTCAGCCACGGCTGGTTCATGCAGTAAGTCGCCAGTCGGCCACCCAATCGGCCCTCAATCGGCCTTCAGGCCCAGCGCACGCGTCACGGCCGCATAGCGGTCGATGTCGGCCGCGATCAGCGCCTGGAATTGACCCGGTGTCTGCCGCGCCAGGGTGTAGCCCTGGTCGCGCAAGCCAGCGCTGACGGCGGGATCGGCCAGCGCTTGCTCCAGCGTGTCATGCAATGCCTGCACCGTGGCCCGGGGCGTGGCGGCAGGTGCCAGAAGGCCATGCCACTGCTCCACCGCAAAGCCCGGCAGGCCGCGCTCGGCCACCGTGGGAACGCCGGCCAGCTGCGGCAGTCGCTGCGGCGCCGTGACGGCCAGGGCGCGCACGCGGCCTGCAGCGATCATGGCCGCAGCACTGCTGGCCGTGACCATGCCCGCCGCCACCTGGCCTGCCGCCACGGCCGTGATGGCCGGGCCGCAGCCCTTGTAGGGCACATGCTGCACAAAGCGCTTCGCCTCCCGGGCCAGCATCTCGCCGGCCAGGTGCTGGGGCGTGCCGTTGCCGCAGGAGGCGAACAGCAGCGGCCGTTCCTGGCGCGCCTGGGCCAGCGCATCCTCCAGCGTCTGCAGCGCGCTGTCCGCAGGCACGACCAGCACCGAGGCGATGGAGCCGGCGTTGAACACCGCCGTGAAGTCCTTGCGCGGGTCGAAATCCAGGCGTTCGTAGACACCGGGGTTGATGGCGAACGAGCTGTTGGCCATCAGCAAGGTGCTGCCGTCCGCCGCGGCCTGGGCCACGGCATGGGCGCCGATGTTGCCGCTGGCGCCGGGCCGGTTCTCCACCACCACGGGCTGGCCCAGGCGCTGCTGCAGCTGCTCGCCCAGGCGCCGCGCCAGCAGGTCCGTGCCGCCGCCCGGCGGAAAGGTCACGACGATGGTGATGGGCCGCTCCAGGCGCGTGCCGGCCTTGCCCGGCGCCGCCAGCCAAAGCCCCGATGCGCCCGCCAGCAGCGCGCAGGCCGCTAGCGTCCAGAGTCTCCGTCGCTTCAAGGTACGCCCTTCAAAAAACATGGCAACTGCTCCACTGGGCTAGGTGCAAAAAACCCGCGCAGCCCAACTCAGGGACACCGAGCAAGGGCCGCCCCGCAGCCAGGGTGTCGTTCCCCTCCCGCGCAGCGAGAGAGGGGGAAGCCGCGCAGCGGCTCAGGGGGTGCCTCATTTCAGGTGTCAAGGCCGATGTCGAGAACCCGGGCGCTGTGCGTGATCCAGCCCACGGCGATCTGGTCCACGCCGGTCTCGGCCACGGCGCGCGCCGTCTCGGGCGTGATGCGGCCCGAGGCTTCGGTCACCGCGCGCCCGCGCGCCATGGAGACGGCCGTGCGCAACGTGTCCAGGTCCATGTTGTCCAGCAGCACCACTTCCACGCCCAGGGACAGCGCCACCTCCAGCTGCTCCAGCGTGTCCACCTCCAGCTGGATCTGCACCATGTGGCCCACGCCCGCGCGCGCCCGGGCCAGGGCCTCGGCCACGCCGCCGGCCAGCGCGATGTGGTTGTCCTTGATCAGCACGGCATCGTCCAGGCCGAAACGGTGGTTGCTGCCGCCGCCCACGCGCACCGCGTACTTCTGCAGCGCGCGCAGGCCCGGCATGGTCTTGCGCGTGCAGGTCACGCGTGCGCCCGTGTCGGCGATGGCCCGCGCGATCGATGCCGTGGCCGTGGCCACGCCGCTCAGGTGGCACAGGTAGTTGAGCGCCACGCGCTCGGCCGTGAGGATGGCGCGCGCGCTGCCGTGGATGCGCGCGATCTCCTGGCCGGGCGCCAGTTCGCTGCCATCGCGCAGCACCGGCTCGAAGCGCGACTGCGCATCCAGCGCACGGAACGCCAGCCGCGCCATGTCCAGCCCGGCCAGCACGCCCTCCTGGCGCGCCACCAGGCGCAGTTCGGCCTGTGCGTCCGCAGGGACGATGGCATCCGTGGTCAGGTCGCCCGCGCGGCCCAGGTCCTCCAGCAGGGCCGAGCGCACCAGCGGCTCCAGCATCAGGTCGGGCAGCGGCGGTACCGGCAGGCGGGCACTGAGGGCATTGGCAATATTAATGCTCATTTTGAGTATATGTAGGTCAAAAAAATGTGGCGCGCGGCCTTGCGGGCTTGAGCGAGGAACTTATGCTAGATACGAGCATAAGTGCTGTCAAGCCATTGTCACAATCGGGCAAGTGCCGTGCAGTTCAGGGGGAACCGTCGATACCCTTGGCCAGGGGCAGCTTGCTGCCGGAGATGGCGCGCTCCAGCAGCACATCGCTGCGAAAGCGGAACAGCTTGGCCGGCCGGCCCGCCGAACCCACCGTGAGCTGGCCGGTCTCCTCGACCAGATCCTGCTGTTCGATCAGGCGGCGGAAGTTCTGCTTGTGCAGCCCGCGCCCGGCCAGGGCCTCCACCGTCTGCTGCAGCTGCAGCAGCGTGAACTCGGGCGGCATCAGCTCGAACACCACGGGCCGGTACTTGATCTTGGCGCGCAGCCGCGCCATGCCCGTGGCCAGGATGCGGCGATGGTCGTGGTGCATGGCCTCGCCGGGCAGCATGGCGGCCGCGCCATGGACGCGGTGAGCCGCCTCCTGCACCAGTCCGGCCTCGTACAGCAGCTCGTAGCGCTGCAGCACCATGTCCTCGTTCCAGGGCCCGCCGTCCAGGCCGAAGGCGATGTCCGCGCGCTGGCGCCGCAGCGCACGCTGGGCGCCGCGCGCCTCGGCCATCCAGGCATGCAGGCGCGGAGCAATGTGGGAGCGCAGCAGGGCCGGCTCGCCGCTGCGCCAGTCTTCCCAGGGAAAGTAGCGGTACCAGTCCTGCCAGACGGCCTGCCCCGCGCTGCGGTCGGCAGACTCGCGCGTCAGCCCCAGGTAGCTGACCGAGATCACGCGCGCCCCGCTGGCATCGGTGCGATCGCCATCGGCAAAGGTGTAGAGCTGCTCCATGTAGCCCAGCGGGTGATGGGTCTGCTCCTCCACCCAGGCGCGCAGGCCGGCCTGCAGCGAACGGTGCCCCACCTCGAACGGCCCCGCCGGCAGCAACTGCCCGTCCGCCGTGGTCAGCACGCGCGGCGTGCCCTGGGTCACGGCCGCCAGCACGGCGACGAGTTCGGCATGGATGGGAGAGGCTGCGGGACTGGTGGGGTGGGGCACGAAGGTGAGGGAGGTCGGTTGGCGGGATGGGTGATTATGGTGGGTTGCAGGGGCCGGGTTGCCCGCGTTCACGCAGGGCGGCCCAAGCTTCCGATGTACTGGTCCACCATGGCCTTGGCCTGTCCCAGGCTGCAGCCATGCTCGCTCTGGCAGACCCTGATGGCCGCCATCTTCTGCAGGGGATCGGCGGCAAGGGTGCGCCAGTCGATCTTTGCGGGCTCTGGCGCAGGGCCGTGCCGCGCGTCTCCCTCCTCCACCGAACGCACTTCCCAGCGCGCCACGACGGGAAAGGAAAGGTCCACGGCAGGCAGCCGGCCCAGTTCGGCCGCCAATTCATCCTGTGAAATCAATGAAGCCACCTGGCGAACACGCGCCCGGGGCCCATCGCGCCAAGGCCTGATCTCCAAGGGGCGCCGGCAGAAATCCTGCAGATAGTCACCCAACTCCTGCGTCATGAAGCGCGCGGCCTGCTCGACATCGGCCCGCAACAGTTGCAAAGCCTCCGACTGCGAGAAGTCATCCAGCTGATCGCTCAGGTCCGCAAAGGCCTGCAGAAATCCCGCGCAGACAAAGTCATCGAAGCAGGCGTGCGAAACACTGCTGGCCTCGTCATCGTGCAACACCAGCGCCACGCCCACGCCATGCGTGTCCAGCGGCGTCAGGCACCAGGCATCGCCGGCGCCCGACTGGGCGAATGGCAAAAAGCTCCGGCCGTTCTGTGCGCCAGGATGAAGCCAGCCCTCGATGATTTCCCGGCTGGCTTCGGCGTCTATCCATTCGAAGTCCTGCCAACTCATGAACAAGGGCGGGTCCTGCAGGCAGCGCTGGCGCCAGGTGGCGGCCCAATCCGGACCGTAGACGGTCTTTCCCGATGCCAGGAGGTCGCTCAACAGCGGCGGAAGCGCAATGCCGGTCTGGATGGAGAGGTCGGCGTAGGTGGTCATTGGATTCATCCCACGTCCATATGCAGCCGATGCCGGCCGCAATGCACGCACTGGAAAAGGCAGCCGGAAATCATGCCGTCCGTGGACATGCGCTCCAGCATCCACTGCGCATCGTTCCTGTAGCTGCCTTCGATGTCGGGCAGGACTTCAGCAAGGAAAGGCTCGACGGCCTGCCTGTCGGCGTGACCCAGGAAGACACAGGGTGCATTGCAGTGCGTGAGCCACACGGGCTGCTGCCAGGCCCTGTAGCCGGGCGTGCGCTGAGCTATTTCCAGCAGCAGTTCCCTGGCGATGGTGGGATCGGGGTCTGCCGGATCAGGCGACACGCCTTCGATATCGGTGTATCCCACAAGTTCGCCGTCGTATGTCTCGCAAGCCTGCCCGCTGGCAATGCACCAGGGACACAGGTAGTCGGGGCTTTGCTGGCTGTAGAACGGGCCCTCGTACTTGAGGCTGCGGTTTTGTCCGCAGCAGGAGCACACACCCTCTTCCTGCTCGAAGACGGTTTCATAGGCACCGGGATGGAATCTGAAATGCGGGCGTTCCATTGCACGGACTCTCTTTCCCGATTGATTGGAAAGGTGCCATTGTCCATGGCAGCTCAGCGCGTGGGAATGAACGTTTCTGGCAAGAAAAAACCGCGCAAAGCGCGGTTTTTCCGAGAAGCGCGGGAGCTGCTCTAGCAGCCCCGCTGCAGCATGTGCCGCCTCAGACGTTGAACAGGAAGTTCATCACGTCGCCATCCTTGACGACATATTCCTTGCCTTCGGCGCGCATCTTGCCCGCGTCCTTGGCGCCTTGCTCGCCCTTGAAGGCGATGAAGTCGTCGAAGGCGATGGTCTGGGCACGGATGAAGCCGCGCTCGAAGTCGCCGTGGATGACGCCTGCGGCCTGGGGGGCGGTGTCGCCGACCTTGATGGTCCAGGCGCGCACTTCCTTGACGCCGGCCGTGAAGTAGGTCTGCAGGCCCAGCAGGCCGAAGCCGGCGCGGATCAGGCGGTTCAGGCCAGGTTCTTCCAGGCCCAGTTCCTGCAGGAACATGTCGCGGTCCTCGTCGCTCATCTCGGCCATTTCAGCCTCGATCTTGGCGCAGATGGCCACGACGGGAGCGCCTTGTGCCTCGGCATAGGCCTTGAGGCTGTCGAGCAGCGGGTTGTTCTCGAAGCCGTCTTCGCTGACGTTGCCCACGAACATGGCGGGCTTGGCGGTGATCAGGCAGAACTGCTTGAGCAGGGGCGCGTCTTCCTTGGAGACGGGCACCGTGCGTGCGGGCTTGCCCTGGTCCAGGGCAGCCTGGATGGGGGTCAGCAGCGCCACCACCTTGGCGGCTTCCTTGTCGTTGCCCGACTTGGCGGCCTTGCTGTAGCGGTTCAGCGCCTTCTCGACGGTGGCCAGGTCGGCCAGGCACAGCTCGGTCTGGATGACCTCGATGTCGGCGATGGGGTCCACCTTGTTGGCCACGTGGATGACGTTCGGGTCTTCGAAGCAGCGCACCACGTTGACGATGGCGTCGGTCTCGCGGATGTGGGCCAGGAACTGGTTGCCCAGGCCTTCACCCTTGGAGGCGCCGGCCACCAGGCCCGCGATGTCCACGAATTCGACGATGGCCGGGACGATGCGCTCGGGCGTGATGATGTCGGCCAGCTTCTGCAGGCGCGGATCGGGCACTTCCACCACGCCGGTGTTCGGCTCGATGGTGCAGAAGGGATAGTTCTCGGCGGCGATGCCGGCCTTCGTCAGCGCGTTGAAGAGAGTGGACTTGCCCACATTGGGCAGGCCCACGATGCCGCATTTGAGGCTCATGGCAGGGCTTTCTACAGGGATTCTGGGGACAAACCCCGTATTTTAGTCAACCGGGCATTTCCTGTCGTTTCAGGCGAACTGCCAGTCGCCGGCCACGGACTGGCCAACGACCAGTTCGGCCCCGTCGTGCAGGCCTTCCAGCACGGCATTCATGCCGAAGGTGATGGCGCCATCGACACGGTCGTCCTGGCGGTAGGTACGGATGGCATCACCCACGGCGGTGCCCTGCACGGCCGTGACGGGGTCGATGTCGGGAATGGGGCAGCGTGTGCAGGGCTTGGCCATGCGCAGCCGCAGGCCCTGGGCATCGAGCACGTCGAACCCGTCGACCCGGTCCTCGTCATGGGCCTCCAGGCCTTCGATCACGATATTGGGGCGAAAGCGCCGTGCGTCCACCGCGGCGTGGCCGGCTGCCTGCAGGCGCTGGTTGAGTTCATCCACGGCCGCCTGGCTCAGTACCAGCAGCGGATAGCCGTCCGCGAAGTGCACGGGCGCTGCCTCGCCCCCGGTCCAGCGCTCGCTGGTGCGGCGCGGCGCCGCCGGGTCGAAGCGCACCAGGGCGCAATCCGCGCCCAGGGCCTGGGTCAGCCAGCGCGCTGCCTCCGGCCCCATGTCCCAGGCCTGCACCCAGTCCGACCAGACGCGCGCCCGACGCTCCGGCCCCGTGGCCTGCAGCGCGATGCGCAGCGGCGGCTGCTGGGGAAAGTGCAGCACCAGGTGCCCGGCCTCCAGCTCGGGGCGTATCCAGGCCATGCGCGAATGGTCGCGCTGGGTCAGGAATTCGCCCTGCGCATCGACCACCATCCAGTGGCGGTCCCAGGCCAGGCCGGTGGCGCCGACGCCGCTGCTTTGCAGCGCGATGCCCGCGCAGGATTTGACGGGATATACCCACAACTGGGCAATGCGGCCCTGCACGTCTCTTTCTTGGTCAAACATCGGATAGCTCTTTTTGGGAAATCTGGAGTGTGTATGCCATCCATGGTGCGAATGGCGCCATGCGATGGGCGGCAATATGCCAGATGGCGGCACAGGCTGCGGCAGATCACGCCAAAGCCGGAGTTTGCGCCAGTTGGAATCCCCGGCATGGCCCGGACTCCTACAATGCCGGCCATGGCGCAAACCTTTGATGTATGTATACGCGGGGCCGGCATTGCAGGCCGGACCCTGGCTCTCCTGCTGGCCCGGGAACGGCTGCGCGTGGCCCTGGTGGTGGCCGCGCCGACCGGCAACGCGCCCGATGTGCGCGCCTACGCGCTCAATGCCAGCGCACGCGGCCTGCTGGACAGCCTGCGTTGCTGGCCCGATGACCAGCACGCCACGCCCGTGACGCAAATGGAGGTCTTTGGCGACCTGGACGGCCATGTGCTGTTCGACGCCGCCAGCCAGGATGTCGAGGCCCTGACCTGGATCGTCGATGTGCCCGCGCTGGAGCAGCGCCTGGCCGAGGCCGTGCGCTACCAGCCCATGGTCGAGGTGGTGGAGCAGCCCGTGGCGGCGCCGCTGACGGCCATCTGCGAGGGCCGCGCCAGCCGCACGCGCAGCGAGTTCGGCGTGGACTTCGCCGTCACGCCCTATGCACAGCACGCCATCGCCACCCGGCTGCACTGCGAGCTGCCGCACGGACAGGTGGCGCGACAGTGGTTCACGCCCGAAGGCATCCTGGCCCTGCTGCCACTGGACGGCCCGCAAGGCCACAGCGTGGCCGTGGTCTGGTCCATCGCCCGCGAGCTGGCCGACGGCTGGCTGGCCGCCGACACACAGGACTTCACCGCGCGGCTGGAAGCCATCAGCCAGGGCGCGCTGGGGCGGCTGGAGCTGAGCGCACCGCGCATGGCCTGGCCGCTGCAGCAGGCCGTGGCCGACCACTGGTGCGGCTCCATGCCCGACGGCGATGCACGCTCGGCCCGCAGCTGGGTGCTGGTGGGCGATGCCGCCCACAACGTGCATCCGCTGGCAGGCCAGGGCCTGAACCTGGGCCTGGGCGATGTGCAGGCGCTGGCACGCGTGCTGCAGGAGCGCGGCTACTGGCGCAGCACCGGCGATCTGCGCCTGCTGCGCCGCTATGAACGCGAGCGCAAGGCCGCGCTGGCGCCCATGGGCCTGGCCATGGACGGGCTGCAGCAGCTGTTCAGCCGCTCCGAGGTTCCGGTGCAGATGCTGCGCAACTGGGGCATGAAGGGCTTCGAGCGCTTCGGCCCGCTCAAGGACTGGATGGCGCGCCAGGCCATGGGCCTGGACCCGCGCAGCGGCGCCTGAGCCTGGAGCCAAGCCGATCCCGTGCCGTTGAACCCTTTGCCGTTTTGCGACTCGTACCCCTGCTCCGTGGCGCCCCGCGCCGCGCAATCCCCCTCAACCACGGCGCGGCCGGCCTGAACGCGGCCCCGCCCACCCACCGCATTGCCATGAAACTCTTCGCCTGCCTGCTGACGGCCGCCAGCCTGACCTGGAGCCTCGGTGTCCATGCCCAGGACGCCAACCTGCGCAAGACGCTGACCGAGCGCATTCCCCAGCTGGAAAAGATCGACGAAATCCGCCCCACGCCCATGTCCGGCCTCTTCGAGGTGCGCATCGGCACGGACCTGTTCTATACGGACGCCAAGGGCAACTACCTGATCCAGGGCGAGCTGATCGACACCAAGGCGCGCCGCAATCTCACCGAAGACCGCATGAACCAGCTGACGGCGGTGGACTTCAAGCAGCTGCCGCTCAAGGACGCCGTGACCATCGTCCACGGCAAGGGCGAGCGCAAGATGGCCGTGTTCGAAGACCCCAACTGCGGCTACTGCAAGCGCTTCGAGCGCGACCTGCAGACCGTGGACAACGTCACCATCTACCTGTTCCTGTACCCCATCCTGAGCCCCGACTCGGCCGAGAAGTCGCGCAACATCTGGTGCGCCAAGGACCAGGCCGGTGCATGGGCTGACCACATGCTGCGCGACAAGGTGCCGGCCGCCGCCCAGTGCGACACCTCGGCCGTGCAGCGCAACCTGGCCTTTGGCCGCAAGTACAAGATCACGGGAACGCCCACCGTCATCTTCACCAACAACACCCGCGTGCCTGGCGCCATCAGCGCCCAGGAAGTCGAGAAGAACCTGGCCGCAGCCGCAGCCGCGCGCTGACCGCCACCGGGCGGGCCCGGCGCCATGGACGCCGGGCCCGCCCACCTGATCCCCCTCGGCCGGAGCTTCCCGGCTCCAGCCCGCCGCAGCGGGCCCGGGCAGCCTCCAGGCCACACCTGCAGGAGCCCGAATGACCTCTCCCCTCGCCGCCACCGCCACTGCCGCAGCGGACATCCACTACCGCGTGCAGGCCCTTGATGTGGACGCGCACCTGTTCAGCGTGCAACTGCACATCGCCCGCCCGGCCGCTGGACAGACCCTGTCGCTGCCGGTCTGGATTCCCGGCAGCTATCTGGTGCGGGAATTCTCCAAGAACCTCCAGGGCCTGTCTGCCGAGCAGGACGGCCGCCCCATCGCGCTGGCCCAGCAGGGCAAGAACCTCTGGCAGGCCGATTGCGCAGCCGGCGTGCCGCTGGTGCTCCACTACCAGTTCTGCGCCTATGACAGCTCCGTGCGCACGGCCTGGCTGGACCGACGCCGCGGCTTTTTCAACGGCACCAGCCTGTGCCTGCGCGTGCACGGCCAGGAAGACACGCCGCACACGCTGCAGCTGCTTGCGTCGGACGCCACGGCATCGTGGCAGGTGGCGACCGGCCTGGACGCCGTGGACACCGATGCGCGCGGCTGGGGCCTGTACCGCGCCGCCCACTACGACGAATTGGTGGACTGCCCCGTGGAGATGGGCAGCTTCTGGCGTGGCGACTTCGTGGCCGCGGGCGTGCCGCACAGCTTCGTCGTCGCAGGCGCCGCGCCCAGCTTCGACGGCGCGCGCCTGATTGCCGATGCACGCAAGATCTGCGAGACCGTGCTGGCCTTCTGGCACGGTACGGGCGAGCAGGCCACGCCCGCACCCATGCAGCGCTACGTGTTCATGCTCAACGTGGTCGATGACGGCTATGGGGGCCTGGAGCACCGCAATTCCACGGCCCTGATCTGCGGCCGGCGCGACCTGCCGCGCGTGGGCGAGCGCAAGGCCGCCGAGGGCTACACCACCTTGCTGGGCCTGATCAGCCACGAGTACTTCCACACCTGGAACGTCAAGCGCCTGCGCCCGGCCGAATTCGCGCGCTACGACTACGGGCAGGAGAACTACACCGAGCTGCTGTGGTTCTTCGAAGGCTTCACCAGCTACTACGACGACCTGCTGCTGCGCCGCGCCGGCCTGATCGACAACGCCCAGTACCTCAAGCTCGTCACGCGCACCATCAACCAGGTGCTGCAGACGCCGGGCCGACACCTGCAGTCCGTGGCCCAGGCCAGCTATGACGCCTGGGTCAAGTACTACCGCCAGGACGAGAACACGCCCAACCAGACCGTCAGCTACTACACCAAGGGCTGCCTGGTCGCACTGGCCCTGGACCTGCAACTGCGCCGCGAAGGCCGCAGCACGCTGGACGACGTGATGCGCGCGCTGTGGCAGCGCTGCCAGGGCGGCCCCATGCGCGAGGCCGACGTGCTGGCCGTGCTGCAGGACCTGGGCGGGCGCAGCTTCGCGCCCGAGATCACGCAATGGGTGCACGGCACGGACGACCTGCCGCTGGCCGAGCTGCTGGCCGCGCACGGCGTGCAGGCCAAGGCCGAGCCGGCGCAGACTGCCCAGCGCCTGGGCCTGCGCGTGCAGGAAAGCCAGGGCATCACCATCAAGACCGTGCTGCGCGGCAGCCTGGCCGAGCGCGCCGGCTTCATGGCGGGCGACGAATGGCTGGCCATCGAGCTGCCCACCGGCGCCGAGGATTCACAGCCCGCGCGCTGGCGCATCACCCGGCTGGACGACGTGGCGCTTTATGCAGGCACGGCCCTGGACATCGTCGCCTGGGTGGCCCGCGACCGGCAGATCCTGGCCTTGACCCTGCCCTGGGGCTCGGGCCTGCTGTCCGAGGCCGCCGCCATGGTGGAGAAAACGGACAACGGCGATGCAAAAGCTGCCACATCCGGCACCCTGGCGGCGCCCGCCCCCAGCAATCTCGGACTGGAAATCACGGACGAGGAGACCGCTGGACGCTGGCTGGCCGGGCACACGGGCAGCGCGCAGGCGCCTGCCACACCCTGAACGGCGCATGCCGTCCCGCGCCGCCGGCCGGTTATTCTTGAGGATCACGACGACAACCCCAGCAGGAGACTCCCTTGGCCTACGAAATGATTGAAGTTCGCGTCGAAGCCGACAAGGTCGGCATCATCACGCTCAACCGCCCCAAGCAGCTCAACGCGCTCAATGACCAGCTCATGGACGAGCTGGGCCAGGCCCTGCAGGCCTTCGATGCCGATGAGGCCATCGGCTGCATGATCATCACCGGCAGCGAGAAAGCCTTTGCGGCCGGCGCCGACATCGGCGCCATGGCCAAGTACAGCTTTGCCGATGCCTACAAGGGCGACTACATCACGCGCAACTGGGAAGCCATCCGCTCCATCCGCAAGCCCGTGATCGCCGCCGTCAGCGGCTTCGCACTGGGCGGCGGCTGCGAGCTGGCCATGATGTGCGACTTCATCATCGCCGCCGACAACGCGAAGTTCGGCCAGCCGGAAATCAAGCTGGGCGTGATCCCCGGCGCCGGCGGCACGCAGCGCCTGCCGCGCGCCGTGGGTAAGTCCAAGGCCATGGACATGGCCCTCACGGCCCGCATGATGGACGCTACCGAAGCCGAGCGTGCCGGCCTGGTCAGCCGCGTCGTGCCCTTCGACAAGCTCATGGACGAAGCGCTGGGCGCCGCCATCATCATCAGCGGCTTCTCGCAGATCGCCGTCATGGCTGCCAAGGAATCGGTGAACCGCGCCTTCGAGGGCTCGCTGGCCGACGGCGTCATGTTCGAGCGCCGCCTGTTCCACGCGCTGTTCGCCACGCAGGACCAGAAGGAAGGCATGGACGCCTTCGTCAACAAGCGTCCCGCCAGCTTCAAGCATCTCTGAGCGGGCTGAAAGTCGCGCTACAATGCGCGTCTTCCGGCAAGGCGCAGCAAGCCTCTCGCAAAGAAATTTCGAGAAATTTGCACAACTTGCCGGACGGGCCGAAAATTCTGCATATAATTTAGGTCTTACGGCGCTTTAGCTCAGTCGGTTAGAGCGATGGAATCATAATCCACAGGTCCGCGGTTCGAATCCGTGAAGCGCCACCAAACAAAGAAAAGGGTCTACGTGCAAACGTAGACCCTTTTTCCGTTGGTGCTGCACTCCGCCAGAGCGCGCCGTTTGCGGCGCCGCCTCCGGCTGCTAGCTGCCGCGCTCCAACGCAATCCAGTGGTTGTCCAGCGCCATGCCGGGAACCGGCACCGTGCGCAGCACCTGGCCGCGCTGGCGCAATTGGGCCTGGCGTGCGCCGCCCATCCACAGCGCGGGCTCGGCAGGCAGGGGCAGGCCCTTGGCATCCAGCGAGACACTTGCGTTGGCCACGCAGTACACGCCCGGCATGGCATCGCCACGCAGCCAGCGGCCACTGGCCTGGCCGCTGTCGGGCACCTGCCACCAGGTGACGGTGTTCACGCGCGGGCAGCTGACGGCAAAGAGCTGGCCGTCGCAACCGATATCGCCGCCATAGCCGGCCAGGGGCTCGCGCCCTTCGGGCAGGGGCACGGCATGCAAACGGTGGCCATCGAACAGGGCCAGCACGGGTGCGGCAGCGCGCGCTTCGGTGTCGCGGTGCTCGGCCTGCAGCGCAATGCCCAGCCAGCGGCGCGCGGGCGCGTGGGCGACCTGCGGGCCCCAGGCCAGGTGGCGCAGGCTCAGGCGGTTGTCGTCCAGCTTCCACAGGCCGGCACGGGCGCCGCCTTCGGCCGGCAGCAGCCGTGCGATGGACGAATCCATGTGGTCCAGCTGCAGCTTGCGCCGGCCGGTTTCGGACTGCGTGGGAATGCCGCCGTTGGCGACCATCAGCGTGCCGTCGGCGTCCAGCAGCAACTGGTGCGGGTCCATGCCGCCCGTGCGCCATTCGGCGATCTTCTCCAAGGTGATGGCATCGCGCACGCCGATTAGGCCCTGTGCATCTTCCAGGTCGGTCTCGGTGGTGTAGAGATGGCGGCCATCGGCGCTTTCGATGACATGGCCGTTGAAGAAGCGGTCGGGCTCGATCCACTGCCACTGCGCATCCTCGGCGGCCTGTCCTGGCTTCAGGCGCACCAGCCAGTCACCAGGGCGGCGGCTGGCAAAGACCACGGAGCCGTCGCGCAGCGCGGCCATGCCATGGGCGCGCGTGGGCACATCCAGGGCCTGCAGCACCTGCAGCGGCCTGTCCACCTGCGCACTGGCCTGCACGATGCCGACACGCATCTGCTCGCCCTGCATCCAGGCCGCAGCCAGCGACCGTGCCGGCCCGGACGGCCTGGCCGCATGGGAGGTTGCCAGCGGCATGGCAGCCAGCAGCCCCATGCCCTGCAGCCAGCGGCGGCGATTCAGCGCCTGCTCAATCCCCGTCGGCATCCGAGAACCCGATGTTGACTTCCAGCGCAGGCGCCACCTCGCCTTCCATGAGGCGCTTGAGGCGCGACAGCGGCTTGGTCGCGGCATCGACGGCCTTGGCGCTCGGCTCGGTCAGGGCGCGCATGCCGGCATCGGCCTCGTTGACGGCCTTGAGCCAGCGGTCGGCCAGCGGGTTGAGGCCACGGCCGCGCAGGTAGGACTCGATGGGCACGATGTCCACGCCGGGCTGGGGCACCTTGCGGTCCACGCTCACGGCCAGCGTGCGCAGGCTCTGCCAGTGCGCGCGCCAGATCTCAACGGTGCTGCCGCTGGCCAGGTGCTCCCAGGCGGGGGGCTTGCTGCCTGCACTGCGCAAAGGCTTTTCCATGTCCGCCCAGCGCAGGCGCTCCAGGCCGCCCACCCACTGGTTGATGAACTCGGCCATGGCTTCGGTGGTGGCATCGCCGTCCTCGGACCAATCCTGGGCCGCGAGCTTGGCAAAGCCGTTGCTGAGGATGCCCATCTCGGCGCCGATTTCCTCGGCCACCAGGGTGGCATAGGCGCAGGCCGGCGTCTGCGGCTCCACGGGCTGGGTCCACAGCAGGTTCTCGAGCGCCGGGTATCCCTTGGCGGGTGCGCCGATGCGCTCCATGGCAGCCAGATCAGCGGGGGCCGACTGTATGGCCTTCTTGAGCAGGGCCGGGCGCATGGGGCGGAAGTCCACCAGACGCGCCGAGCGGCGCTCCACCAGCGGCCCCAGGGCCACGGCCGAGAGGCTGCTCCACTGCCGCGACGATTGCACATAGGCCTGGCGCGCCGTCTGCAGCGTGGCGGCAGCCGATCCCGCAGGTGCCGTGCAGTGCGCGCGCAGCGCCTGGTTCAGCGCCTGGGCGGATGCCTGCGCGGCCTTGGCCTGGGGTGCGAACCATTGGCCGTACAGCCCCTGCACGGCGTGGGCCGTGTTGTAGAAGGGAATGGCCATGTTGGCATCCACTTCCTGGGCATGGACAGGGGCGGCGGCCAGCAGTGCCAGCGCGGCGGCACAAAGGATTTGGCGAGGGGTCATGCGCATGTCTTGCATCAGAGGGACTCCACAAATTTGACCAGGGCTTCACGGTCTTCGGCGCTGAACTGGCGCACCTGTTCGCGCGCGGCTTCGGCCTCGCCGCCGTGCCAGAGGATGGCTTCGAGCACGCCGCGCGCACGGCCGTCGTGCAGCAGGCGCTGGTGGTTGTTGACATCGGGCAGCAGGCCTATGCCCCACAGCGGCGGCGTGCGCCACTGGCGGCCGGAGGCCTTGAAGTCGGGCCGGCCATCGGCCAGCGCATCGCCCATGTCGTGCAGCAGCAAGTCGGTGTAGGGCGCAATGGTCTGGCCCGACAACCCCTTGCTGCTGAGTGCCGGCGACAGCGCGGGGAACAGCTCCCCGCCCGTCTTGTACGAGGGCCGGTGGCACTGCGCGCACTGGGCCTGGTGGAACAGTGCCTCGCCACGGCGCACGGCCGGGTCGCTGGCGTTGCGCCGTGCAGGCGGCGCCAGCGTGGCCTGGTAGAAGATCACGTCGTCCAGCACGCGGTCCTCGATCTCCACGCCCTCGGCGCCGTTGCCGTCGGGCGCGGCCAGGCAGTCCTTTTGTGCGGGCGTGCAGGTCTGGTGCGGGAAACGCTTTGATGTGATGCCGATATCGCCCAGGAAGGCCGAGGCCGTCTGGTGGGCAATGGAGGCCACGTTGGCCTTCCAGCCGAAGCGGCCCAGCATCATGCGTTCGCCGTAGGCATCCCAGACATAGTTGGGCTGGCCCTTGATGGGGCCGCCCAGGGCCGCCTGGGCGGCAGCGTTGGCCAGGATCTCGGACTCCGGGATGTGCTCCAGCAGGCCCAGGCCGATGACCTGGGGCGCAATGCGCGGGCTGGTCATCAGGTTGGAAGCCAGGGGGCCGTAGTTGAGCGCAGCCAGCTCGTAGACCGGCTTTTCCAGTGTGTAGGCCGTGCCGTCGGCAAAGCGGCCATGCACCTGTTCATAGCGGATGCGCAGCTGGCCCTCGCCCTTGACGCTCAGCACGCCCTCGGTGTTGAACTGGTCGCCATAGACCGGGTCCGGCACCGGGCTGCCGTGCGGGCCTTCGCCCGGAATGGACAGCCGCATGAGCAGGCCCGCGAAGGGCTGGGGCTTGAGCGGGTTGTGGAAGTCGGGCGGCTGGGCGCGGCCGTCCTGCACATGGCAGCCGCCGCAGGAGCGCGCCAGGAAGTGCGGGCCCAGGCCATCGCGCGCCGTGGTGGAGGCCGGGGCCTGCACCCAGTTGCGCTTGAAGAAGGAGTTGCCGATGACGAAGCGCGTGCGCTCTGCATCCTCCAGGTTGGCGGCGGGCAGCGAGAAGGCGTTGCGGCCCGTGGCGTGGACCGTGGTCTGGCCGCCCGGGGGCAGGGGCTCGCCGGGTGCCGCGAACAAAAGAGCTGGATCGGGAGCTGGATCGGGAGCAGGCTGCGGTGCTGGCGCGCGCGCTGGAGCGGCAGCCACCGTGTCCTGCTGTTGGGCCGAGCAGCCCATCAGGACCAGGGAGGCAGCGACCAGCAGCGAGGGGGAGAGATTCATGGGTGGGGACGTCCCTGGAAAAGCCAGGGCCGCCGAACCCTTTCGGGGGCGGCGGCCTTGGCACATGGGCGCAGGAATGGATGGACGCTGGCGTGGATGTTCTTTTAGTTGGCCTTGGGGTCCACCAGGTTGAGCTGGGTGATGCCGACGGCATTGGCCGCCTCCACCAGATCCTTGCTCTGCTGGACCAGGCTGTCGATGGTGGCCTGGATCTTGGCGCGCAAGGCCGAGTCGCGTGCGCCCTGGATGGCCTGGTCGAACGGCGCGGGAATGGCCTGGGCCGCCTGCACCGACTGCATGATCTGGCGCGTGGTCCTGTCGGCCAGCGCGCTGTCCTTGGAGGCCACCCAGTCCTTGATGCCCGGGCCTTGCAGCTCGCTGCCATCCAGGCGCTTGTAGCTGCCCTGCCAGACGTTGAGGATGCCCTGGGCATTGGTCACCGCATCGCGGTGCGTGTTGTCCGAGAAGCAGGAGTGCTCGTCTTCCTGGTCGCGGCTGGCCAGGGCCACCTCCAGGCGCTCGCCGGCCAGCTCGCCGCGCGACAGCGAACCCAGGCCCACGAAGATGCGGCGCAGCGCATCGTCGGGCTTTTTCTCGAACTGGGCGCGGAAGTTCTTGGGCGAGCCGGGCTTCCACTGGTCGGCCACGGATTGCAGGTCCTCGATCAGCAGCGCGGTCACCACTTTCAGGTACTCGCGGCGGCGGTCGGCATTGGACTTCTTGCCATCGACAAAGTCGGTGTACGGACGCGCGCCCGGCCCCTTGTCGTTCAGGTCCTGGCCCCAGAGCATGAACTCGATGGCGTGCCAGCCGGTGGAAACGTTCTCCTCGCCGTCATGCTCGTTGAGCTCGGCCAGGCGCTTCTTGGTGATGGCTTCCTTGCGGTTGTTGATGATGCCGGCATTGGGATTGCCTTCCACATAGTCCACATAGGACTCATCCATGGGCCAGGCGTTGATCTGGCCTTCGGGGCCTTCATCGTTGTCGATGGGACCGGCGTAGAAGCGGAAGGCCTCGGTCTGGCCGTAGTACTCCCGGGCATCCAGCCAAGCCTTGCGTGCCTGGTTCAGGCCCTGCTCGCTGGGCGCCGCCAGAAAGGCCGCAATGGCTTTCTGCATGGTCTTGGCGGAGCTGATGGAGTCCGAGTAATTGGCGTGCACCAGGGTGCCGTAATGCTTGACCACCTCCGCAACGGAGAGGCTCTTCTTCACGGGCTGTTGAACGGTGCCGGCGGCTGCGGCCTGGCTCATCGGGGCGGCCGCGCCCAGGGCCAGGGCGGCTGCAATCAGGATGGGATGCATGGCAGAAAGGATCGGAGGTTGGAGAACTCGGAATGCCAAACTGTAATGAGAATTGTTTTTATTGGCAAAACCTGCGAGATATCGCCGCACTGCACCGCAAGGTCATAGACGGACCCGGGCAGTAATGGGGCGCGCCAGCGGCGCAATGGCCGCAGCGGGCGCCAGCCTAGCACGAGCACCCTTGGCGCCCCGGCCAAAGACCCAGCGCCCTGGCATAAGCCCCGCAGCTTGCCTTGGCTGGCGACTTGCCTTACCATTGCGCCCGCTCGCATGGGCCGCCCTCTCCTCGCAGGGCCTGCCCACCGCCTCCAAGCCCTGATCGCCCGGCCGATTTCAGGGCTTTCGCTTTTTGCAGAAGCGGTCTTTTGGCGCTGCACCTTGCGCTCTGTCTTTGCGCGCAGCCCCTGCCATGCTCCGGCATGCCGGCCGCCCAGCTTGTTTTCCCACCAGGATTTCCCGTGCCCATCGCCACTCCAGGATGCCGCACACGCGCAGCGTGCCCGCACGCCGGCCCAGCCGGCGGCGCAGGCGTTTTGCGTGGTGCCGCACCCCAGCGAGAGCGCGCGCCGTCCTGGCTTTCAAGGATTTTCACGTGACCACCACTTCCTCCGGGGCGCTCGCAGCCAATGCTGCCGGCGCCAGCACAGACACGCATGTCGGCACACATGCCACCCAGGTCAATGGCTACAGCTGGAAGGCCCTGGCCGGCTCGGCCGTGGGCTATGCCATGGACGGCTTCGACCTGCTGATCCTGGGCTTCATGCTGTCGGCCATTTCGGCCGACCTGCACCTCACGCCGGGCCAGGCCGGCTCGCTGGTGACCTGGACGCTGATCGGTGCCGTGTTCGGCGGCATCTTCTTCGGCCTGCTCAGCGACCGCTACGGGCGCATCCGCGTGCTGACCTGGACCATCATGCTGTTCGCAGTCTTCACGGGCCTGTGCGCCTTCGCGCAGGGCTACTGGGACCTGCTGGCCTACCGCACGATTGCGGGCATCGGCCTGGGCGGCGAGTTCGGCATCGGCATGGCACTGGCCGCCGAGGCCTGGCCTGCCCGCCACCGCGCCCGCGTCTCGTCCTACGTGGCCCTGGGCTGGCAAATGGGCGTGCTGGGCGCGGCGCTGCTGACGCCGCTGCTGCTGCCCCTCATCGGCTGGCGCGGCATGTTCCTGGTGGGCGTGATACCGGCCGTGGTGGCCTGGGTGATCCGCAACAAGCTGCACGAGCCCGAGGTCTTCGTGAAGCGCCAGCAGTCCGCCACGCCCTCGGCCCGCGTGCCGGTGCTGCAAAGCCTGAAGCTGCTGGTGAAGGACCGCGCCACGACCAAGGTCAGCCTGGGCGTGATCGTGCTGACCTCGGTCCAGAACTTCGGCTACTACGGCATCATGATCTGGATGCCCAGCTTCCTGTCCAAGCAACTGGGCTTCAGCCTGACCAAGTCCTCGATATGGACTGCCGTGACCGTGGTGGGAATGATGGTCGGCATCTGGGTCTTCGGCCAGCTGGCCGACCGCATCGGCCGCAAGCCCAGCTTCCTGATCTTCCAGCTGGGCTCGGTCATCATGGTCGTGCTCTATTCGCAGCTGTCCGACCCCACGGCCATGCTCTGGGCGGGGGCCCTCATGGGCCTGTTCGTCAACGGCATGATGGGCGGCTACGGCGCCGTGATGAGCGAGGCCTACCCCACCGAGGCGCGCGCCACCGCGCAGAACGTGCTGTTCAACATCGGCCGCGCCGTGGGCGGACTGGGCCCGGTGGTGATCGGTGCGCTGGCCATGAGCTATTCGTTCCAGGTGGCGATCGCCCTGCTGGCGGCCATCTATGTGCTGGACATGCTGGCCACGGCCTTCCTGATCCCCGAACTCAAGGGACGCGAGCTGTCCTGAGCGGCTCAGATCCTCCGGCTCGGAACGATGCCCCACAATGCAAAGAGCTGCCGATGGCAGCTCTTTTTTTGTCCGGCAACCGGCGTGCCCAGGCTCAGCCGCCTTCGCTGCACTCCAGGTTTTCGATGCGGTCTGCCGCCTCTCGGATGTCTTCCTGGAACATCTGGTCTCCCAGCATCACGGAGACCTGGCCCTCAAAGCCGCGCAGCTTGACCAGCGCTGCCTCGTAGCCGCCGCTGCCCATGCGCTTGAGGCCGCACAGCGCATAGAGCTTGGCCACGGGAGATCGGCGCGGATCGTCGATCACCGACAGCAGGACAGCATTGGCCTCGGGCCGCCTGAGCATGGCCTCCAGGTGCCGCTCCGCAGGCGAGATCTCGCCCGCGAACCCGACCAGCCCCAGGTTGAACTGCGAGGCGTCCAGCGGCGCCGGGTCCAGCGGACGGGACATGGCCGGGGTGGACAGGAGCAGGCAGATCAGGGCGGCGGACAGGGTGGTCTTCATGGCAGGGGCAAGGCCGTGGATGGCCTGGTGAGGCAGTCGAAAAGGATCTTCGATGCAAAGCGTGGCAGCAGGTTCCCACACCACCGCTTTCACCGCCTTCATCCGCCAAACAGCCACCCTGCGGCCAGCGTGCCGGCATAAAACAGCAGCAGGGTCACAGGCACCAGATGCCAGCCCCAGACCCGGAACCACCAGTGATTGAACCAGGTCACCAGCGCACCGATGACGGCGCAGATGGCCAGCGCATCCAGCCGCTGCCGAAAACTGTCAGCAACACCTTCGGACGCGAAGAAGATGAACGCCGCGATGAAGGAACACAGCAGGGCGGTGTAGACCGCCACTTTTTCTTGCCTGCGCAATTTCAGGATGCTCATGGAGGGCCAGGGAGGTTTCGATGATTCGGTCGCCAGAAAAGCCCGCGCCGCCAGAGCGCGCAGGTTTCACAGCGGCGCAATTCTTCGTATACCGCCCTGAATGCGCCATCAGACCCGTCCGAATCTGCAGCCACTGCTGCGCATGCGCAACGCGCTGCTGCTCCTTCAACACTTCATCCGCCCACCCGCTCCATCCGCTCAATCAGCCACGGCCAGCACCACGGCGGACTCCGGCACCGTCAGCCAGACCTTGCGCCCTGCGCGCAAGGTCCAGGACTCGCCCTCGGCCGGCTCGGCCGCGTAACCCACGCCGCTACCGCCCCAGGGCAGTTGTGCCACCACTTCACGCGGCCCCGCCCTGTCGGCCCGGGCCACGCGCTGCACCTGGGCGGGCCAGGCATTGGCCTGGGCATGCACATCGGAGCGTGGCGCCGAAGGCAGCACCTGCACGACTGCGGCCTTGCACAGCGCCATCAGGGGCAGGCCCGGCGCCAGGCCCAGCAACTGGGCGCTTTCTTCGGTGATGCGTGCGGCAATGCCTGATGCATCCCCGCCGCCGTCGGGCAGCAGCCAGACGCGGACCTGGGCGCCCTGCGCCTGCAGGGCACCAACCCGGCAAGGCCACAGATTGCGCATGCTGGTGCGCAGGCCCAGCCCCAGCCCGGTAGCCGCCGAAGAAACGCCGGCGGGCCCGCCAAAGCGCTGCAGCACCTGCGCGCGCGCCTGCTCCAGCGCATCGGCCATGGCCAGCAGGGACTGCCCGGCCTCGGTGATGCGCGCGCCACCACCGCCGGCGCCGCCCACCGAGCGCTCCACCAGGGCACGGCCCGCCAGATTGGTCAGCACATCCAGCGCCTGCCAGGCCGCCTTGTAGCTGACACCCGCCTCGCGCGCGGCCTGGGAAATCGAATGCCCTGCCGCGATATGCCGCAGGATGGCGATGCGCCGGTCGGCCAGGTCATGGCCCAGCGCGGGCACCAGGTCTGAGGGAGAAGCGGGGGTTGCGGCTGTCATGCGCAGCATCATGCCCGCCAAGCGTTATTTCCCGCCAAGCAAAACGCCTGCACCCTGCATGCGCATTTTCAGGTCGTTACACTGCGCTATTCACCAACGGAATAGCGAGAGACCCATGAACGTGAACCAGCCCCTGCGTGCCACCGCCTTCGCCGCCCTTGCCCTGTTCGGCTGGGCCGCCGCGCAGGCCGCCGAAGTGTCGGTGGCCGTCGCCGCCAACTTCACGGCGCCCATGCAGAAGATCGCCGCCGAGTTCGAGAAGGACACCGGCCACAAGGCCCTGCTGTCCTTCGGCGCCACGGGCAAGTTCTATGCGCAGATCGTCAACGGCGCGCCCTTCCAGATCCTGCTGGCCGCCGACGACACCACGCCCGAGAAGATCGCCAAGGAAGGCCGCGGCCTGCCCGATTCGCGCTTCACCTACGCCATCGGCCAGCTGGTGCTATGGAGCCCCAAGGCCGGCTATGTGGACGACAACGGCGAGGTCCTCAAGACCGGCGACTACAAGCACATCGCCGTGGCCAATCCCAAGCTGGCGCCCTACGGCACGGCCGCCATGGAAGTGCTGAACAAGCTGGGCATCACGGCCCAGGTGCAGCCGCGCATCGTCATGGGCGAGAACATCGCCCAGACCTACCAGTTCGCGGCCACGGGCAATGCCCAGCTGGGCTTTGTGGCCCTGTCGCAGGTGATGGAAAACGGCAAGCTGCGCGAAGGCTCGGCCTGGCAGGTGCCCGGCTCCATGCACGAGCCCATCCGCCAGGACGCCATCGTGCTCAACAACGGCAAGGACAACGAAGCCGCCACCGAGCTGATGAAGTACCTGCGCGCCGACAAGGCCCGTGCCATCATCCGCTCCTACGGCTATAGCTTCTGACACCTGTTGAGGCGCGCTTGCGCGCCTTCCCTCTCTCCTGGGGAGGGGTCGGCCGGCACGGGCCCGTGCTCAGCGTCGCTGAGCCGGGCCGCGCCGGTTTCGTGCGTTGAATGAGATCCAACAGCGCTGCGAACCACTGAATTCTTCCCGCATGATTCTTACCGCCGACGACTACGCCGCCATACGGCTGACGCTGAAACTTGCCAGCGTGACCACGGTGCTGCTGCTGACGCTGTGCACGCCGCTGGCCTGGTGGCTGGCGCATACGCGCTCGCGCTGGCGCGGCCCGATTGGCGCCGTGGTGGCGCTGCCCCTGGTGCTTCCGCCCACGGTGATCGGTTTTTACCTGCTGGTGACCATGGGTCCCAACGGCCCCGTGGGGCAGCTGACGCAGGCGCTGGGGCTGAGCACCCTGCCCTTCACTTTTCCGGGCCTGGTCATCGGTTCGCTGGTCTATTCCATGCCGTTCACGGTCCAGCCATTGCAGCGTGCCTTCGAATCCCTGGGCACGCGGCCCATGGAGGCTGCGGCCAGCCTGGGCGCGGGGCCGCTGGACCGCTTCTTCACCGTGGCGCTGCCGCTGGCGCGCCCGGGTTTCATCACGGCGGCCGTGCTGACCTTTGCGCACACCGTGGGCGAGTTCGGCGTGGTGCTGATGCTGGGCGGCAATATTCCCGGCGTGACGCGCGTGGTCTCGGTACAGATCTACGACCATGTGGAGGCCATGGAGTACGCCCACGCCCACTGGCTGGCGGGCGGCATGGTGGTGTTCTCCTTCCTGGTTCTTCTGGCCCTGCACCTGTTGCAGCCGCGTGAGGAGCGCCGCGCATGATGACCGCTTTCTCTCCCTCCCTGATGTCCGGCGCCGCGCACTCCCATCCCTCCTCGGAAATCATCGCAAACCTGGCGCTGGAGCGCGCCGACTTCCGCCTTGACGTGCAGCTGCAGCTGCCCGGGCGCGGCGTCACCGCCCTGTTCGGCCCCTCGGGCTGCGGCAAGACCACCTGCCTGCGCGCCCTGGCAGGACTGGAGCGCGCGCGCGGCCGCGTCGCCGTCAACGGCGAGGTCTGGCAGGACGATGCGGCCAGCCAATGGCTGCCCACGCACCGCCGTGCGCTGGGCTATGTGTTCCAGGAAGCCAGCCTGTTCCCGCACCTGACCGTGCGGCGCAACATCGACTACGGCACGCGGCGCACGCCGGCCGCGCGGCGCAAGGTATCCCAGGACCAGGCCGTGTCACTGCTGGGCATAGGCCACCTGATGGACCGCATGCCCTCCACCCTGTCGGGCGGCGAGCGCCAGCGCGTGGCCATTGCGCGGGCGCTGGCCACCAGCCCGCGGGTGCTGCTGATGGACGAGCCCCTGGCCGCGCTGGACGCCCAGCGCAAGGCCGAGGTCCTGCCCTACCTGGACCAGCTGCGCCGCGAACTCGACATTCCCGTCCTCTACGTCAGCCACTCCATCGACGAGGTCGCTCGCCTGGCCCAGCACCTGGTGCTGCTAAAGGCCGGTGGCCTGGTCGCCGCCGGCGCCACCAGCGAGCTGCTGGCACGGCTGGACCTGCCCCTGAGCATGGGCGACACGGCAGCGGCCATGGTCAGCGCACAGGTCCAGCAGCACGATCCCGATGCACACCTGAGTACGCTGTGCTTCGATGGCGGGCGCCTGCGCCTTGTCATGGCCTCCCCGCGCCCCATCGGCGAAACCGTGCAGTTGCGCGTGCAGGCACGCGATGTGAGCCTGAGCCTGCAGCACCCGCAAGACAGCAGCATCCTCAACATCCTCCCGGCCACCGTGCAGGAGCTGCGCGAGGACGGCCCGGGCCAGGTCATGGTCTCGCTGCAGCTGGGCCCGTCCCGCCTGCTGGCACGCATCACCCTGCATTCCGCCCGGCAGCTGGGCATTGCGCCGGGCATGCATGTCTTCGCCCAGATCAAGGGCATGGCATTGCTGGACTGAGCACGCGCGGCGGCGCCGATATCATGCGGAAGCCGCCTGCGCGTGCTCAGTCCAGCAATGCCATGCCCTTGATC
>NZ_JFYT01000087.1:0-25031 GCF_000632165.1 Delftia sp. RIT313
CCTCCACCCCGACCTACACCGTGCGCCATGCCGTGATCGCCATGCTGCGCGAGCTGGGCATGACGCGCATCTTCGGCAACCCGGGCTCGACCGAGCTGCCGCTGTTCCGTGACTACCCCGAAGACTTCTCCTATGTGCTGGGCCTGCAGGAAACCGTCGTCGTGGGCATGGCCGACGGCCATGCCCAGGCCACGCACAATGCCAGCTTCGTGAACCTGCACTCGGCTGCGGGCGTGGGCCACGCCATGGCCAACATCTTCACGGCCTTCAAGAACCGCACGCCCCTGGTGATCACGGCGGGCCAGCAGGCGCGCTCGCTGCTGCAGTTCGACCCCTTCCTGCACTCCAACCAGGCCGCCGAGCTGCCCAAGCCCTATGTGAAGTGGAGCTGCGAGCCCGCGCGCGCCGAAGACGTGCCCCAGGCGCTGGCGCGCGCCTATTACATCGCCATGCAGGAGCCGCGCGGCCCCGTGCTGGTCTCCATTCCCGCCGATGACTGGGACAAGCCGGCCGAGCCCGTCACGCTGCGCCATGTGGGCTTCGAGACGCGGCCCGATCCGCGCACGCTGGACCTCATCGGCCAGGCGCTGGACACCGCGCGTGCCCCGGCCCTGGTCGTGGGCGCGGCCGTGGACCGGGCCCAGGGCTGGGATGCCGTGGTCGCGCTGGCCGAGCGCCACCAGGCCCGCGTCTTCGTGGCCCCCATGAGCGGGCGCTGCAGCTTCCCCGAGGACCATCCCCTGTTCGCCGGCTTCCTGCCCGCCATGCGCGAGCGCATCGTGCAGCTGCTGTCCGGCCATGACGTGGTCTTCGCCGTGGGCGCGGCCGCCTTCACCTACCACGTGGAAGGCGAGGGCCCGCACATCCCCGAGGGCACGGCGCTCTACCAGTTGATCGAAGACCCGGCCATTGCTGCATGGGCCCCCGTGGGCACGGCTGCCGTGGGCAATGTGCGCATGGGCGTGGAGGAGCTGCTGCAGCGCCCCGCACCCGCACCGCGCCAGGCGCCCGCACCCCGGCCCGCAGCGCCCGTGCCGGCTGCGCCCGCCGCAGGCGAGCGCATGTCGGTGGCCTTTGCCATGCACACGCTGGCCCAGGTGCGCGACCGCCACAGCATCGTGGTGGAAGAGGCGCCCAGCTCGCGCTCCACCATCCAGACCTACCTGCCCATCTTCCACTCGGGCACCTTCTACACCATGTGCAGCGGCGGCCTGGGCCACAGCATGCCGGCCGCCGTGGGCGTGGCGCTGGCAAAGCCCGAGGCCAAGGTGGTCGCCGTCATCGGCGACGGCTCGGCCATGTATGCCATCCAGGCCCTCTGGAGCGCAGCCCAGCTGCGCCTGCCCATCAGCTTCGTGATCCTCAAGAACCGCCGCTACGCGGCGCTGCAGGACTTCGCCCATGTCTTCGGCTACCGCGAGGGCGAGAAGGTCGAGGGCACGGAACTGCCCGACATCGACTTCGTGGCGCTGGCCCGTGGCCAGGGCTGCGACGGCGTGCATGTGGAGAACGCGGCCGAGCTGTCCGATGTGCTGGCCCGCGCGCTGGCCCATCCCCGGCCCATCGTGGTCGAGGTCGAAGTCGCCTGAGGCGAAGCCCCCTGCAGGAGACACGGCAATGGAAAACACAAGAAGCATAGGCATCCTCGGCGCAGGCGCCATGGGCACCCTGTTCGGCGCGCGGCTGGCCCGCATCGGCCTGGACGTGACCCTGGTCGACGTGAACGATGAGCTGCTGCAGGCCCTGAACCGCGATGGCGCGCGCTGCCACACCGATGAGGGGCTGCTGCAGGCGCGCGTGCATGCGGCGCGGGCCGAGCAGCTCACGGCGGGGCCCGCGCTGTGGCTGGTCTTCACCAAGTCGGCCCATACGCGGGCCGCGCTGCAGGGCATTGCGCATCTCATCGGGCCGGACACGCATTTCCTGAGCCTGCAAAACGGCATAGGCCATGCCGATGTGTTGCGTGAAATGGTGCCGCTCGAACGCATCGCCGTGGGCGTGACCACCTGGCCTGCGCGCGTGATGTCGCCGGGCGAGGTCAGCTCCATGGGGCAGGGCGGTATCCGCTTCATGCCTTGCAATGGCCAGCGCAGCGCGGTCTTCGACCAACTGGCGGATGAACTCAACCGCGCAGGCATGCATTGCCGCATCGACCCGCAGGTGCAGGAAGCCATCTGGGAAAAGCTGGCCTTCAATGCCGCCTTCAACGGCGTGTGCGCCGTGACGCGCCAGACCGTGGACGGACTGGCCAATCCGCAGGGCGAGGCCCTGCTGCAGTGCGTGCTGGACGAGGTGCTGTCCGTCGCCCATGCCCATGGCGTCGCTGCCAGCGCCGAGCGCGTGGGCGCCGCCGTGCGCGATGCGCTGGACCACCACCGGGGCCACCAGCCCTCGATGCTGCAGGACCTGCTGGCCGGCCGTGCCACCGAGACGGGCGCCATCCATGGCGCCGTGCTGCATGTGGCCGACCGCCTGGGCATTGCCGTGCCCGTGACGCGCACGCTGCACGCACTGGTCAGCCTGTCGGAGAACGCGGGCGCCGTCGCACCGCGCTGAACGCGCTCAAGGCAAAACGAGCCACTACAAGAAGGAGACAAGATGCTGCGCAGACAAGCACTCAAGGCCGTACTGGCCATAGGCGCCCCGCCCCTGCTGGGCATGGGCACGGCACACGCACAGACCGGCAAGCCCGTCGAATGGGTGGTGGGCTTTGCCGCAGGCGGCGGCTCGGACGCCGTGGCGCGCACCGTGGGCGAGTCCTTTGGCAAGGCCCTGGGCCGCACCGTGGTCGTCATGAACAAGCCCGGGGCCGGCACCAACATCGCCGCCGAGTACGCGGCGCGCACGCGCGAACTGGGCAGCCTGGTCTTCACGGCCGACTTCGCCACGCTGGCGGCCAACCCCCACCTGTTTCGCAAGCTGGCCTACAACGCCGAGAAGGACTTCGTGCCCATCGGCCTGCTGGCGCGCTTTCCGCTGTTCCTTGTGGTCGGCAACCAGCTGCCGGTGCACAACCTGCAGGAGTTCACGCAGTGGGTGAAGGCCCAGCCAGGCCCCGTCAGCTACGGCAGCCCGGGCCTGGGCACGCCGCATCACCTGGCCACCGAACTGCTGTCGCAGCGCCTGGGCGTGAAGATGTCCCATGTGCCCTATCGCGGCGCGGGGCCGGCCCTGATCGATGTGATCGGCGGCCAGATCCCCTTCATGCTGGCCGACAGCGCGGCGGCGGCCCAGCACATTGCGGCCGGCAAGCTGCGCGTCATCGGCGTGGCCAGCGCCGAGCGGCTCAAGAGCCACCCGGGCGTGCCCACGCTGGCCGAGCGGGGCGTGAAGGATTTCGAGGCCCATGCATGGCAGGGCCTGGTTGCACCCGCAGGCACGGACGACGCCACCGTACAGGCCTGGTCCGTGGCGCTGCAGCAGGCGCTGCGCTCGCCTGCCGTGCTGGCGCGTTTCGAGGCGCTGTCGCTGGAGCCGCTGCCCGGCACGCCTGCGCAGATGCGTGACTACTGGCGCAGCGAAAGCCGGCGCTGGGGCCAGGTCATCGAGTCGGCGGGCATACGGCTGGATTGACCGTAGCGGCGTTGCGCCGCTGCTGCTTCAGGCGCCCTCACCGTTTTCAAGAACTCATAACCCAAGGAGACATAGCTCATGCACAAGACAAATCCCTTCAGCCGCTGGCGGCGCCTGGGCCTGCTGGCCCTGCTGGGCGCGACGGCCTCGGTCCCTGCGCTGGCGCAGAAGGCCGGCGACAAATGGCCCGAGCGCCCGGTGCGCCTGGTCGTGAACTTCGCGCCCGGCGGCGCGGCCGATGTGCTGGCGCGCGCCATCACGCCCACCATGTCCCAGGTGCTGGGCCAGTCGGTGGTGGTGGACAACAAGCCCGGCGCGGGCGGCAACATCGGCATCAGCGAAACCGTGCGCGCGCCCAAGGATGGCTACACGCTGCTGCTGAGCTCGGGCGGGGCCATCACCATCAACCCGATGATCTACAGCAAGCTGGCCTTCAATCCCGAAAAGGACTTGACGCCCGTGGCTGCCGTGGCGCGGGTGCATGTGTTTCTGGAGACCAATCCCGCCGTGCCCGCCACCAACGTGGCCGACTTCATCAAGCACCTGAAGGCCAACCCCGGCAAGCTGTCCTACGGCTCGCCGGGCCAGGGCAGCTCGCCGCACCTGGCCGGCG
Source organism: Delftia sp. RIT313 (assembly GCF_000632165.1). Lineage (NCBI taxonomy): Bacteria > Pseudomonadati > Pseudomonadota > Betaproteobacteria > Burkholderiales > Comamonadaceae > Delftia > Delftia sp. RIT313. The sequence continues at coordinate 4,187 of NZ_JFYT01000087.1, forward strand.
AGATGTTCAAGCGCATGGCCGGCGTCGATGCCGTGCACGCCCCCTACAAGGGCGCGGGCCCGGCGCTCAGCGACGTGCTCAGCGGGCAGCTGCAGTTCTGGTTCGATCCGGGTCCGGGCCTCAAGCAGGTCGAGGCCGGCAAGCTGCGCCTGCTGGCCATCGGCAGCCCGCACCGCTCGCCGCAGTACCCCAACGTGCCCACGCTGGCCGAAAGCGGCCTGCCGGGCTTTGACGCCGACACGCTGTTCGGCATCTACGCGCCCACGGGCACGCCCGAATCGGTGATCGAGGCCGTTCGCACTGCCGTGGCCAAGGCGCTGGAGCAAAAGAACGTCAACGACGTCATCCTCACCCTGGGCGCCACGCCCGCGCCGCTGAGCCGCAAGGCCTTCATCGACCACCACGCCACCGAGCGCGAGCGCTTCGGCGAACTGGTGAAAGCCATCGGCCTGAAAGTGGACTGAGCTTTCCCACAGGCCATCGCCCGCAAGCCGCCCGCTCCGCGCTGGCGGCTTTTTGCTTTCCGGGCCGGGCCGAGGGGGCCGGGCCGATCGGGGCTTGTGCCGGCCATCTTCTATACGAAGGTATATCCCGCATCCACCAATGAACAGGCCAGCCTTCCCAACAAAGGCTGGCCGCAGGCACTTTCGCCTTTGATAATTCCGGGCACATATTGCACTGCAGCAAACAGGGCTCCCGGCCTGCACGGGGACTGCGCCACCCACACGCAAAGGAGTACCCCATGGACCCCGATCCTGATTCCGATCCCGACCCTGCCAGGCGCTGCCGCGCCGTCCCTTTCCGTCTTTCCCTTCTTCCATTTCTTGATCTGCCCGGACCCGGGCGGAGGCCTGTGATCGCCTGAAGGGGCGAGAGGTCTGCGCGGGTCCGTGGCGCCCGGAGACCTCAGGATGACCCGCTTTCTCGCTTCTGAACGACCAGGCCGACCCCATGGCCAACCACATGGCCTGCACCCGCGCCATCCCTTGCTGGCGGCCGCCTGGCCTGTGGGCGGGCTGCTGATCAGCGTGGCCATGGCCGCCTGCAACGGCCCGGCCGAAACCCAGGCTGCAGCAGCAACCCCCGCCACCGCCGCCCCGCAGCCGGCCCCCGTGCGCCGCGAAGGCAACCTCATCGTGGTGCCCGAAGGCTCGCCGCTGCGCGAGCGCCTGCAGGTGGCCGAGATCGTGCTGCAGCCGCTGCAGACCCGCCTGTCGGCCCCCGCCACCATCGAGGCCGAGCCTGAAAAGCTGGTCCGCATCACGCCGCCGGTGGCGGGCCGCCTGGTGCGCCTGCACCACCAGCTGGGCGATGCGGTGAAGGCCGGCGATGCGCTGATCACCATGGACTCCTCCGAGATCTCCAGCGTGCGTGCCGAGCACGCCAAGTCCCAGGCCGCGCTGCTGCACGCGCGCCAGGAATTCGACCGCCAGAAGCTGCTGTTCGATGCCGAGATCGCCGCGCGCAAGGACTACGAGGCCGCGCAGCAGTCGCTGGCCGCCGCAGGGGCCGATGCGCGCGCCGCCTCCGACCACCTGTCCCAGCTGGGTGCGGCCGTGCAGGAAGGCTCGCGCGGCAGCTACGTGGTCAAGTCGCCCATCAGCGGGCGCGTGGTGGAGATGGCGGGCTCGCAGGGCGGCTACTGGAACGATGTGAATGCCTCCGTCATGACCGTGGCCGACCTGCGCAAGGTCTGGCTCAGCGCCAGCGTCAGCGAGCGCGACCTGGCCCATGTGGACGTGGGCCAGCAGGCCCACATCGCGCTGGCCGCCTATCCCGACCTGCAGCTGCAGGGCCGCGTGCAGTACGTGGGCGAGCTGGTGGACACCGCCACGCGCAGCGTCAAGGTGCGCGTGGCCGTGGACAACCCCGAAGGGCGGCTGCGCCCCGGCATGTTTGCGCGCGTGGGCTTCGACGCCCCGGCGCGCCAGGCCGTGATGGTGCCGGCCGCGGCCCTGCTGCAGGGCCAGGTCAGCACGCGCGTGTTCGTGGACAAGGGCGGCTGGCGCTTCGAGCCGCGCGACGTGCAGGTCGGCGCGCAGCAGGACGGCCAGGCCGAGATCCTCTCGGGCCTGGCGGCCGGCGAGCGCGTGGTGGTCAACGGGGGAGTGCTGCTGCAATGATCGAGCGCATCGTCAACATCGGCTTTTCCCGCCGCGGCGTGGTGTGGCTGGTCTTTTGCTTCGCGGCCCTGTATGGCGTGTTCAGCTGGAAGCAGCTGCCGCTGGAGGCCTATCCCGACATCGCCGACGTGACCTCGCAGATCGTCACCCAGGTGCCAGGCCTGGCGGCCGAGGAGATAGAGCAGCAGATCACCATTCCGCTGGAGCGCGCCCTGCTGGCCACGCCCGGCATGCACGTGCTGCGCTCGCGCAGCCTGTTCGCGCTGTCACTGATCACCGTGGTCTTCGAGGACGGCGTGGACGGCTACTGGGCGCGCCAGCGCCTGAAGGAGCGCATCGACGAGGTCACGCTGCCCTATGGCGCCCGCGCCGGGCTGGACCCCTACAGCTCGCCCACGGGCGAGGTCTACCGCTACACGCTGGAAAGCCCCGTGCGCAGCCTGCGCGAGCTGTCCGAGCTGCAGCAATGGGTGGTGATCCCGCGCCTGAAGAAGGCCCAGTCCGTGGTGGACGTGACCAACTTCGGCGGCCTGACCACGCAGTTCATGCTGGAGCTGGACCCGGCGCGGCTGCTGCAGTACGGGCTGGCGCTGTCCCAGGTGATCGAGGCCATCAATGCCAACAACGCCAGCGGCGGCGGCAGCGTCATCGACCGGGGCGATGTCTCCTATGTGGTGCGCGGCGTGGGCCTGCTGGGCTCGCTGGACGACATGGGCAACGTGGTCGTCAAGACCACGGACAGCGGCACGCCCGTGCTGGTCAAGGATCTGGGGCGGCTGACCTACGGCAACGTGGAGCGGCGCGGCATCCTGGGCAAGGACGGCAACTCCGACACCCTGCAGGGCATCGTGCTGCTGCTCAAGGGCTCCAACCCCTCGCAGGCGCTGGAGGGCATCCACGCCGCCGTGGAGGAGCTCAACGGCAAGCTGCTGCCGCCCGACGTGAAGGTCGTGCCCTACCTGGACCGCACCACGCTGATCGAGCGCACCACCCACACCGTGGGCAAGACCCTGGCCGAAGGCCTGATCGTCGTCACCCTGGTGCTGCTGGTCTTCCTGGGCAGCCCGCGCGCGGCGCTGATCGTGGCGCTGACCATTCCCATGGCGCTGCTGCTGGCCTTCATCTTCATGCACCACGCGAAGATTCCGGCCAACCTGCTGTCGCTGGGCGCCATCGACTTCGGCATCCTGGTGGACGGCGCCGTGGTCGTGGTCGAGAACATCCTGCGGCGCCGCGAGGCCGACCAGAACCGGCCGCTCACGCCCAGGGACGCCATCACGGCCACGCTGCAGGTGGCGCGGCCCATCTTCTTCGGCATGTGCGTGATCGCGGCCGCCTACCTGCCGCTGTTCGCCTTCGAGCGCATCGAGTACAAGCTGTTCTCGCCCATGGCCAGCGCCGTGGGCGCGGCCCTGGTCGGGGCGCTGGCCGTGGCCCTGCTGCTCACGCCGGCCCTGGCCTGGCTGGCTTTCCGCAGGCCGCGCAAGATCTTCCACAACCCCGTGCTGCACCGGCTGGGCGTGGGCTATGACCGCTTCCTGGGCGTGGCCGTGGGCCGCGTGCGCTGGCTGGCGGGGGCGGTGGCGGCCTCGCTGCTGGCGCTGGGCGTGCTGGCCGGCACCATGGGCCGCGACTTCCTGCCGTACCTGGACGAAGGCTCCATCTGGCTGCAGGTGCAGATGCCGCCCGGCATCACGCTGGACAAGGCGCGCGACATGGCCGACGCGCTGCGCAACGCCGCGCTGGAGTTCCCCGAGGTCTCCTACATCGTCACCCAGACCGGGCGCAACGATGACGGCACGGACTACTGGACGCCCTCGCACATCGAGGCCAGCGTGGGCCTGCATCCCTATGGCGAATGGAAGTCTGGCCTGACCAAGCAGCAGCTGATCGCGAAGATGGCCGCGCGCTTCGACCAGCTGCCCGGTTATTCCGTGGGCTTCATGCAGCCCATGATCGACGGCGTGCAGGACAAGCTGTCCGGCGCGCACAGCGACCTCACGGTGAAGGTCTTCGGCCAGGACCTGGCCGAGGACCGGCGCGTCGCCGATGCCCTGGTGGCCGTGCTGGAGAAAGTGCCCGGCGCGGCCGACGTGGCCGTGGACGTGGAGCCGCCGCTGCCCAACCTGCGCATTGCGCTGGACCGCGCCGCTGCCGCGCGCTACGGCATCAATGCCTCCGAGGTGGCGCAGCTCATCTCCACGGGCGTGGGCGGGGCCTCCATCGGCCAGCTGTACGTGGGCGAGCGCAGCTACGACATGGCCGTGCGCTTCACGCCCGACACGCGCAGCAGCCCCGAGGCCATCGGCGCGCTGCGCCTGTCGGCGGCCAACGGCGCCCAGGTGCCGCTGGCCGACGTGGCGCGCATCACTACCACCGTGGGCCAGAGCGTCATCGTGCGCGAGGGCGGCGAGCGCCACATCCTCGTCAAGCTCAATGTGCGCGGCCGCGACCTGGCGGGTTTCCTCAAGGATGCGCACACCGCTATCGACCAGCACCTGGACTACGACCGCCAGAAGCTGCACATCGAGTGGGGCGGGCAGTTCGAGAACCTGCAGCGTGCCGAGGCGCGGCTGCTCATGATCCTGCCGCTGACGCTGGGCATCATGCTGGTGCTGCTGTTCGGCGAGTTCGGCAACCTGCGCCAGCCGCTGCTGGTGCTGGGCGTGGTGCCGCTGGCCATGATCGGCGGCTTTGCGGGCCTGCACCTGCGCGGCATGACGCTCAACGTCTCCAGCGCCGTGGGCTTCATCGCGCTGTTCGGCGTGGCCGTGCTCTCGGGCGTGCTCATGGTCTCGCAGATCAACCGGCTGCGCCGCGAGGACGGCCTGGGCCTGCGCGAAGCCGTGCTCGAAGGCGCCTCCAGCCGCATGCGCCCCGTGCTGATGACGGCCACCGTCGCCGCCTTCGGCCTCACGCCAGCCATGCTGGCCACGGGCCTGGGCAGCGATGTGCAGCGGCCCCTGGCCACGGTCGTGGTCTGCGGCCTGTTCAGCGCCACCTTGCTGACCCTGCTGCTGCTGCCCAACCTCTACTACGTGATCGAGGCCCGTGCCGCCCGCGCGGCCGAGCGCCGCCAGCGCCGCGCCGCCGAACGCGGTGAGAGCGGCGATCTGGATGCCGCCGAGGACGAGGGCGGGCATCGCACCGCAACGAGCCAACCCCATTGATGCGAGTCGCCATGCAAACGACCCCTTTCTTCCCCAGGCAGGCCCTGGCCCTGCTGCTGTGCCTTGGCGCCGCAGCCCAGGCGCAGACGGCGCCGTCTGCCGGCCTGCGCTTTTCCGACTACCTCAACGCCGTGGAGCAGCACAGCCCCCTGCTGCGCTCGGAGGAACAGGGCGTGGAATCCGCGCGTGCCGGCATCGGCATCGCCGGCATACGCCCCGACCCCAGCCTCACGCTGGGCGCCTCGCGCGAGCAGTTGCGCACCGGCCAGCCCCGGCCCACCACGCGCAACTACGAGATCAGCATGGAGCTGGAGACGGGCGGCAAGCGCGCCGCGCGCATCCAGTCCGCACGCAGCCAGGTGCGCCTGTCCGAGGCCGGCCTTGAAGGCGTGCGCAGCCAGCTGTTCTCCGATGCCGCCCAGGACTACACCCAGGCCTGCCGCGACTCGCTGGCGCTGGAGCGCAAGCAGCAGACGCTGAAGGCGCTGGGCGATGTGGTGCAGGCCAACGAACTGCGGCGCAAGGCCGGCGACATCGGCGGCGTGGAATGGCTGCAGTCGCGCGTGGAGCGCGACCGCTTCCAGGCCGAGGTGGTGCAGGCGCGCGCCGAGGCGCAGACCGCGCGGCTGGCGCTGTCCGTCCCGCTGGGGCGCCGCCTGTCCGAAGTCTTTGCCAGCGACACGCTGCAATGCGGTTTCATGGAGTTGGCCGAAGACTCGGGGCTGGAGGATGCCGATGCCCTGGTCGCCCAGGCGCTGCAGTCGCGCGCCGAGGTGCGCATCGCCCAGGCGGCGCTGGAGCATGCGCGCGACAACGCGGGCCTGGCCCGGGCCAACCGCTGGGTCAATCCCACGCTGGCCGTGGGCATGGCCGCCGTGCCGTCCACGGCGGCCGGCACCGATGCCCAGGGCAATCCCTTCGATGGCGGCGGGCGCTCGCGCACGCTGTCGGTCTCGGTCAGCGTGCCGCTGCCGCTGTCGCGCCTGGACCGGGGCGATCTGGTGCAGGCCGAGGCGGCCGTGACCCAGGCCATGCTGGCCCTGCAGCAGGCCCAGAACCGGGCAGAGGCCGATGTGCGCGGCGCGCGCTTTCGCCTGACCGCAGCGCGCGAGAACGTGCAGCGCTACCGCGACGGCGTGCTGCGCGATGCGCAGCGCGTGCTCGAAGGCATACGCCTGTCCTACCGGCATGGCGAGGCTTCGCTGCTGGAGCTGCTGTCCGCCCAGCGCTCGGCCGACGAGGCCTACCTGGGATCGCTGGAGGCAGAGACCGAGCTGGCCAAGGCCACCGTGGAGCTCCAACTGAGCGTGGGCCGGCGGCCCGCTCTCTGATCGCGGGAGGGCAGGGCATCTTGCGACACAATCGACACGCCCTCATCGCAGCCCTGCACGCCATGACCACCGCTCTGCGCCGCTTTCCCCATTGGCCCCGGGCCCTGATCCTGGCGGCCATGGGCGTCGCCATGGCCGCGATCTTCGCGCTCGACACGCTGACCGACTACGCCGTGGCGGCCGCCGTGTTCCATACCGCCATCATCCTGGTGGCGGTGCGCTGGTTCAGCCCGCGCGTGGTCATCGGCCTCACGGCGCTGTGCATCGTGCTGACCCTGGCCAGCTTTGCGCTCACGCCTGCCGGTGCCTATCGCACCGGACTGATCAACATGGTGATCAGCATTCTGGCCATTGCCATCACGGCCTATCTGGGCCTGAAGATGGTGGCGGCCCAGAACGCGGCCCATGAGGCGCGCACCCAGCTGATGCGCATCACCCAGACCACCAGCCTGGGGCAGTTGACGGCCTCCATCGCCCATGAGGTCAACCAGCCGCTGGCGGCCATCGTCACCAGCGGCAATGCCTGCCAGCGCTGGCTGGCCCAGGAGCCGCCCAATCTGGCCAAGGCCGGCCAGGCGCTGGAGCGCATCCTGGGCGATGCGCAGCGCGCCAGCGATGTCATTGCCCGCATCCGCAGCATGGCGCGCGGCGAGGCGCCCAGCCGCCAGTCCTTCGACCTCAACGACGCCGTGCGCGAGATGGCGCGCCTGTCGGACGCCGAGCTGGACCGGCGCGGCGTGGCCCTGGACCTGCAACTGGCGCCCGCGCTGCAGCCGGCCTGGGCCGACCGCGTGCACATCCAGCAGGTGCTGGCCAACCTGCTGATCAATGCCATGGATGCCATGCAGGGCACGCCGGCCGCGCAGCGGCGCATCACCGTCACCACCCAGGCCCTGGGCCAGCAACTGGTGCTGACCGTGGCCGATGCGGGCGAAGGCCTGTCGCCCCTGGCCCGCACCCACTTGTTCGATGCCTTCTGGACCACCAAGCCCGACGGCATGGGCCTGGGCCTGAACATCTGCCGCCATATGGCCGAGGCCAACGGCGGCCGCATCTGGGCCACGGACCGCGAGGACATGCGCGGCGGCACGGTCTTTCACATCACCATTGCCTGCGCCCCGGCCACGGGCGACAGGTCTTCCACGGGATTGCGCCATGGCTGAACCCTCCACGGCCGAAGCCGAGGCACTTGTCTACATCGTCGATGACGACGCCTCGGTGCGCGCCGCCATCGAGGACCTGCTGGCTTCGGTGGGCCTGTGCGTGCGCGCCTTCGGCGCCACGCGCGAGTTTCTGGACCACTGGCAGCGGCAGCCGCCCGCGGGGCCTGCATGCCTGGTGCTGGACATCCGCATGCCGGGCCAAAGCGGCATGGATTTCCGGCGCCAGATGCTGGAGATGGGCCTGAAGCTGCCCACCATCTTCATCACCGGCCATGGCGACATTCCCATGAGCGTGGAGGCCATGAAGACCGGCGCCATCGAGTTCCTGACCAAGCCCTTCCGCGACCAGGACCTGCTGGACGCCATCCAGCAGGGCATTGCCCTGGACCGCCAGCGCCGCGCGCTGGACGCCGGCGAACAGGCGCTGCGCGCCTGCTGGCAATCGCTGTCGCCCGGCGAGCAGGAAGTGGTCGTGGGCGTGGTGCGCGGCCTGCTGAACAAGCAGATCGCCGCAGACCTGGGCGTGAGCGAGATCACGGTGAAGGTGCGGCGTGGCCAGGCCATGCGCAAGATGCAGGTGCGCACGCTGGCCGACCTGGTGCGTGCGCTGGAGCGGCTGGATATCCGCTGAGGTGTCCTGGCAGGCCGGGCGCAGGCCAGGCGCAGGCCAGGGGCAGGCCTGCCGCAACGCTTCAGTGGGCGTGGCCGTGCGCCGGTGCCTGCGCAGGCCCGCTTGCGGCACTGGCGGCATCCAGCGCCAGGAAGTGGTGGACTACGGGCCGCCCGGGGCCGATGTGAAAGCGCAGCGCCTGGGCCTGCAGATCGGCATCGGCCTTGGACACGCGCTGGTGCTGACGCAGATGCTCGGCCCAGGACTCCACCAGGAACCACTCGATCACCCGGCCCGGCTCGCCCGTGTGCTCGGCAATGCCCCAGGCATAGGCGCCATCGCGGCGGCGTTCGCGCGCCACATGCTGCATGGCCTCGATGAAGGCTGGCAGGTCGTCGCGGCGCACCTGGTATTCCACCTGGATCATCACCGGGCCACGGTCATGGGCCACGGGTTCGGCCAGCAGCGGCTCGGGCCAGTGGTTGGAGGCCTGTAGGTCCGCCTCGCCCGTGGGCAGCTTGATGCGGTGGAACACCAGCGAGATGGCCACCAGGCCCGCCGCGCCGATCAGCAGCGCCGTGGGAATGCCCACGCCCTGCGCGAACAGCCCCCAGGCCAGGCTGCCGCCCGCCATGGCGCCGTTGAACACCATCAGGTAGATGGCCAGCCCGCGGCCGCGCACCCAGTTGGGCAGCACCGCCTGGGCCACGCCGTTGAGCGTGGTCAGCGCAATGATCCAACCCAGGCCCAGCACCAGCATCAGCAGCACGGCGGCCCATTGCGGCGGCGCGGTGGACAGCGCGGCCATCACGGCGGCGCTGAGCACGGAGGACAGCAGCACCAGGCCATCGGCATCCAGCCTTTTGCGCAGGCGCGGCAGCACCAGCGCTCCCAGGATGGCGCCTGCGCCCACGGCGCCCAGCATCACGCCGTAAAAGCCTGCCGAGCCGCCCAGCATGCGCCGCGCCACCAGCGGCAGCAGGGCCCAGACCGAGCTGGCGAAGAGGAAGAACACGGCGGCGCGCAGCAGCACCACATGCAGCTCGCGGCTGGAGCGGGCATAGCGCAGGCCTGCGCGGAAGGCGCCGAAGAACTGCTCGTTCAGGGCCGAGGCCTCGGCCTTGGGGCGCTTCCACCAGACCAGCGCGGCGATCACGAACACATAGCTGGCCACGTCCGCGCCATAGGCCGCCGCCGCGCCGAAGCTGGCCAGCAGCAGGCCGCCGGCCGCAGGGCCCAGGGCGCGTGCGATGTTGATGCCCAGCGAGTTCAGCGCCACCGCGTTCTTGAGGTCGCTGCGCGGCACCAGCTCGGGCACGATGGACTGCCAGGTCGGCCCCATCAGCGCCGCGCCTATGCCGCCCACGAAGGTCAGCGCCACCAGGTACTCCACGGTCAGCGTGTTGGTGCGGGCCAGCAGCAGCAGGCTGGCGCTGACGGCGGCCAGCAGGATCTGGATGCCGATCAGGAAGCGCCGCCGGTCCAGGATGTCGGACAGCACACCGGCCGGAATCGCCAGCAGGAAGATGGGCAGCGTGGCTGCCGTCTGGATCAGGGCCACGGCGGCCGGGCTGGCCGACAGCTCGGTCACCATCCAGGAGCTGGCCACATCGCGCATGAAGCTGCCGATGTTGCCCAGCACCGTTGCCGCCCACAGCACCGCGAACACGGGCTGGCGCAGCGGCGCGAAGCTGCCGGAGGAACTGCCGGAAACAGCTGGGGCAGACGGCTTGGAATCGATGGACATGGCCTTGCTCCTCAGGCCATCCAGCAGGAGCAGCCCAGCGCGCCGAAGAAGCTTCGGGGGTCCGAGGTCGGCACGTTCGATGCCCATGCGTCGGCATGGCTGTGGCCGTGCATGCCGCAGCTGGTGCCGCAGCCGCAGGCCGCCGCCAGGCTGCGGTAGCGCGCGGGGTTGAGCGAGTTCCTGCCCGCGCCCTCGGGCTCGCCCCAGGCGCCGTAGCCGCCAAAGCGCCGCACGGGAGACCAGTCGGGCATGGCCGGCGGCAGCGGGTTGTCGTCATGCTGCTGGAAGGGACCTGCGCCATAGACCACGCGGCCGCCCACCACGGTGAGCTCGGAGGTGAGGAAGGAGATCTCGTCCTCGGGCACGGCGAAGTAGTCCTTGCTGGGCACGATCATGTCGGCCAGCTGGCCCACCTGGATGCGGCCGCGCAGGCCTTCCTCGTTGGAGAACCAGGCCACGTTTTCGGTCCACATGCGCAGCGCGGTCTCGCGGTCCAGCAAGTTGCGCTGGGGGTACATCTGCAGGCCGCCCACGGTCTTGCCCGTCACCATCCACGACAGCGACACCCAGGGGTTGTAGGAGGCCACGCGCGTGGCGTCCGTGCCGGCCGAGGTCTTCACGCCGCGCTCCAGGATCTTCTTGACGGGCGGCGTGGCCTCGGTGGCGCGTGCGCCGTAGCGTTCGGTGAAATATTCGCCCTGGTAGGCCATGCGGTGCTGCACGGCCACGCCGCCGCCCAGCGCCGCAATGCGGTCGATGGACTTGTCCGAAATGGTCTCGGCATGGTCGAAGAACCAGTTCAGGCCGTCGATGGGCGTGTCGCGGTGCACCTTCTCGAACACATCGAGCGCGCGCGAGATGGTCTCGTCATAGGTGGCGTGCAGGCGCCACGGCCATTGGTTCTGCACCAGCACGCGCACCACTTCCTCCAGGTCGCCCTCCATGCTGGGCGGCATGTCGGGGCGCGGCTGGCGGAAGTCCTCGAAGTCGGCGGCCGAGTACACCAGCATCTCGCCCGCGCCGTTGTGGCGGAAATAGTCGTTGCCCTGCTTGTACTTCACGCTTTGCGTCCAGTTGAGGAAGTCGGCCTTCTCCTCCTTGGGCTTTTGCGTGAACAGGTTGTAGGCCAGGCGCACGGTGATCTGGTTGGCGTCGCTGAGCTTCTGGATCACGTCGTAGTCGTCGGGGTAGTTCTGAAAGCCCCCGCCCGCATCGATGACGCCGGTAACGCCCAGGCGGTTGAGTTCGCGCATGAAGTGGCGCGTGGAGTTGACCTGGTAGTCCAGCGGCAGCTTGGGACCCTTGGCCAGCGTGGCATAGAGGATGGTGGCGTTGGGCTTGGCCAGCAGCAGGCCAGTGGGGTTGCCGTTGGCATCGCGCGTGATCTCGCCGCCTGCGGGCTGGGGCGTGTCGCGGGTGTAGCCCACGGCGCGCAGGGCGGCCGCGTTGAGCAGGGCGCGGTCATACAGGTGCAGCAGGAAGACCGGCGTATCGGGCGCGATGGCGTTGATCTCGTCGATGGTGGGCAGGCGCTTTTCCACGAACTGGTGCTCGGTGAACCCCCCGACCACGCGCACCCACTGCGGTGCAGGCGTGATGGCCACCTGGCGCTTGAGCATGTCCAGCGCATCGGCCAGCGAGCGCACGCCGTCCCAGCGCAGCTCCAGGTTGAAGTTCAGGCCGCCGCGGATCACGTGCGTGTGGTTGTCGAACAGGCCGGGCAGCACGCTGCGGCGCTGCAGATCGATGCGGCGCGTGCCGCTGCCGGCCAGGGCCAGCACCTCGGCGTCCGAGCCCACGGCGATGAACCGGCCGTCCTTCACGGCCACGGCGGTGGCGGTGGGCTGGGCCTTGTTCAGCGTGGTGAAGCGGCCGTTGTGGAAGATGACTTCGGGCGTGGAATCGGACATGGAGGCTCCTTGGCGAGCGTTGGTGGTGCAACCCAGCAGTCCACCCATGGCAAGGGTGGCAGCGGAGCCCAGGACTTTTCTGCGCGTGGTCATAGTGCAGTTTTCTTGGAGAGAGGGGGAGGGGTCAGCCGTGGTGCCGATCGGCATCGGCATCGGCGTTCTTGCGGCCGGGCAGCTGGCCCAGCACATGCTCGGTGGCCTGCGTCTTGCTGCAGGCGCTGCGCAGGTCCATGCCCTGCAGCAGATGCCGGCCCACGGGCACGATCTGCTCGCCGGCCAGGATGCCCAGCAGGCCGACCAGGGCCACCAGCGGCGGTGCGGGCGAGCGCACCTGCAGCAGGCTGTAGACCACACCGACCAGCAGGCCGGCTCCTAAGGAGAGTGCGTAGAGCTTCATGGTTCGACTCCTGAGAAGGGACTTGCCTGCTGGCGCGTGCTGACGCTCAGACCTTGGCGGGGTTCGGGCCCACGGTCTCGCCGTGCTGCACGCGCTCGGCCGCCTTGTGCACCATGGTGTAGGCATAGTCCACGCCCATGCCGTAGGCGCCGGAATGCTCGCGCACGATGTCCATCACTGCGTCGTAGGTCTCGCGGCGGGCCCAGTCGCGCTGCCATTCCAGCAGCACCTGCTGCCAGGTCACGGGCACCACGCCGGCCTGCACCATACGGTCCATGGCGTAGTTGTGCGCGTCCAGCGACGTGCCGCCAGAGGCGTCGGCCACCATGTAGATCTCGTAGTCCGTGTCATGCAGGGCAGACAGGGCGAAGGTGGTGTTGCACACCTCGGTCCACAGGCCGGAGACCACGATCTTCTTGCGGCCCTGGGCGGCGTTCCTGGCCAGTGCGTCCCGCACGTTCTGGTCGTCCCAGGAATTCATGGAGCTGCGCTCCAGCAGTGGGTGCTCGGGGAACACGGCCAGCAGTTCGGGATAGGTGTGGCCGGAGAAGCTGCCCGTCTCCACCGTGGTGATGGTGGCGGGGATGCCGAAGGCCTTGGCCGCCTTGGCCAGGCCCACCACATTGTTCTTGAGCACCTGGCGGTCGATGGACTGCACGCCGAAGGCCATCTGGGGCTGCTGGTCGATGAAGATGATCTGGCTGTTGGCGGGCGTCAGGACTTCGAGGTACTTGCGGTCGGTCATGGTGATCTCCTGGAGGGGGTGGACGGGGTACGGGAAATGTTTTCTTGGGAAGAGGCGGGCAGGGCGCTTCAGCGCGCCGTGTCGACGAGCACCAGCTCGGTGTCGGCCAGGGCCGTCACACGGAAGCTGTCCACATCGCTGATGGCGGCGCCGTCGCGCTCCTGCAGCGTCACGCCGTCGATCTGCACCGAGCCGCTGGCCGGCACCAGGTAGCCCAGGCGGTCGCGGCCGATGCGGTACTCCGTGCTCTCGCCGGCCTTCAGCGTGGCGCCCAGCACCCGGGCGGCGGTGCGGATGGGCAGGGCGTCCTCGTCACCGGGCAGGCCGCTGGCCAGGGCCACGAAGCTGCCCGAGCGCTCGCCCTTGGGGAAGGGCTTGGCACCCCAGGACGGGGGCTGCTGGCCGCGCTCGTCGGGCATGATCCAGATCTGGAAGATCCGCGTCGTGTCCTTTTCCTGGTTGTATTCCGAGTGGCGGATGCCGGTGCCCGCGCTCATCACCTGCACATCGCCCGCTTCGGTGCGGCCCTTGTTGCCCAGGCTGTCCTGGTGGGTGATGGCGCCTTCACGGACATAGGTGATGATTTCCATGTTGGCGTGGGCATGGGGCGGGAAGCCCGTGCCGGCGGCGATGGTGTCGTCGTTCCACACCCGCAGCGCGCCCCAGCCCATGCGGGCCGGATCGTGGTAGCCGGCGAAGGAAAAGTGATGCTTGGCATCGAGCCAGCCGTGGTTGGCACCGCCAAGGGCTTGGAAGGGACGGCGTTCGATCATGGTGTTCTCCTGCTGCGTTGTGTGTTGCGATGGATGAACTTTATGTTTTGCCGATCAAGAAGAGAATAGAAAATATGCAAAGACATCTATTCCAAAACTTTCATGCCAAGACTTCCTGACCTCGAAGCCTGGGCCGTCTTCGCCAAGGTGGCCGAAACGGGCTCCTTCGCCAAGGCCGCCGCCGACCTGGGCGTCTCCCAGCCCACCATCTCCAAGGCCATCACGCGGCTGGAGACGCGGCTCAAGACCAGCCTGTTCCACCGCACCTCGCGGCGCATGTCGCTGACGGCCAGCGGCCAGGCCTCGCTGGAGCGCGCCGCGCGCATCCTGGCCGAGGGCGAGGCCGTGGAGGCCGAGATCAGCGAGCAGTCCAAAAGCCTGCGCGGCCCCATCCGCATTGCGGCGCCCATGTCGTTCGGCATCTCGCACCTGGCGCCGGCCGTGCCCGCCTTCATGGCCGAGCACCCGGAAGTCACGCTGGACCTGCACTTCAGCGACGAGCTGATCGACGTCGTGGCCCAGGGCTTCGACATCGCGCTGCGCATCTCCTCGCTGCCCGACTCCAGCCTGCTGGCGCGGCGCCTGTGCACGGTGCGCCTGCTGCTGGTGGGATCACCCGAATACTTCGAGCGCCACGGCCGCCCCACCCATCCGCGCGAGCTGGCGCAGCACCGCGCGCTGCGCTATGTGCACAGCCGCCTGGGCGAGGCCTGGCGCTTCGTGCATGCGCGCCGCGGCGAGTTCGCCCAGGTCGTGCCCACGGCCATGCGCGTGAACAATGCCGAGGGCCTGGCGCCGGCCCTGCGCGCCGGGCTGGGCCTGGCCCTGCAGCCCGAATTCCTGGCCTGGGAAGATTTGCAATCGGGTGCGCTGCAGACCTGCATGGACGACTGGCAGGTGCCCTCCATCGCCCTGCACATCGTCACGCCACCGGGGCGTGCCCGGCCGGCGCGCGTGCAGGCGCTGATCGATTTCCTGGCCGCGCACTTCGCGCTGGCGCCCTGGGCGCGTGAGCCGCAGGCGTAGATCGCAAAAGGGGAGGGCTTCGGTGGGAGGACTTCGGCCTCAGCTGGCCCAGGAGGCCGGCAGCAGCTGCAGCAGCACCACCGTCATCACCACATAGCGCAGGAACTTGCCGATGGCCATGTAGAACACGCAGGGCCAGAACGGCAGGCGCAGCCAGCCGGCCACGGCGCACAGCGGATCACCCACCACGGGCAGCCAGCTCAGCAGGCAGGCCTTGGCGCCCAGGCGGCGCAGCCACACGCGGGCGCGGCGCTCGTGGCGGGACAGGGCGCGGGGCGGCTTGGCCCGCAGATCCTCGGGCAGTCCGGCGCGCCGCCGCTCGCGGGCCGCGCGCCAGGCCTTGTGCGCACCCAGGCCCATCCACCAGCTGATGGCGCCGCCCAGCGTATTGCCGGCCGTGGCCACGAAGACCGTTTGCCAGAACAGATCGGGGTTGAGCTGCAGCAGGCCGACCACCGCAGGCTCGGAGCCCAGCGGCAGCAGCGTGGCCGAAATCAGGGCCACGATGAACACGGTGCTGAGGCCGAACTGCGGCAGCGCCAGCCAGCTCAGCAGTTGATGCATCCAGACTTCCATAGGTGCTGTAAGTGTAGGTCTGCGCTGGCTGACGCTTTGTCGGCCTGAAGCTATCGTGGGGCCTGTTCCAGAACCACAAGCACAGGGGGCGTCATGCAGACAGGGCGGATTGCAGGATGGGCGGGATGCGCGGCATTGGGAATGGCAGCAGCCGGCCTGGCCGGCTGCGCTGCGTTGCAGCCATCGCCAGGCAAGGACACCACCGTGGTGGCTCAGGCCGCTGCCCAGGCGCCGCCCGCCCAGGCCGCACCGCCCTCGGCCTGGGGCAAGGCGCTGCAGGCCAAGGGCTGCACCCTGCCGGACCCGGCCGTGGGCGACAGGCTGGAGCAGCTGCAGCGCGAGCTGGAGCCGCTGGGCCTGGAGCCGCGTCTGCAAGGCTGCGTGAGCCTGGCCGGGTCCGAGCCCGGCCCTGCCCTGGTGCTGGACGCCTGGGTGACCGACGGGCGCAAGGCCATGGCCGTGGTGCGCGGCCCGCTGGCCGACGGCGAGGCGCTGGACCTGGGCCTGGAGGCTGGGCTGCAGGCAGCTGGGCAGCAGAAAGCCGGGCTGCAGAAGGTCGGCCTGCGACCCATGCCCGACGACCAGGTCTCTCCCGACGTGCAATTCAACCGCCGCTGGTGGCAGGGCCGGCTCGGTGCCTACGGGCTGCAGGCCGTTCCGGGCCAGGTGCGCACCTTCGTGCCCACACCATGAAAACTGCGCACTGTCTTGTTTTCGCTGCTTGGCCGTCTTGACGGCCCGGTTTTAGCCCTGCTGAAAATTTGGGCAGGTACAATCTTGGTCCTTTGTTGCCGCCCGTTTTGTGCTCGGCGCGCGCGTTTTCTCCGGCTTTTCCGATGTCCTCCCCACCCCTGTCCATAGGCCCCCATGCCCTGGCCAATCGCCTGTTCGTCGCCCCCATGGCCGGGGTGACGGATCGGCCGTTCCGCCAGCTGTGCAAGGCCCTGGGCGCGGGCTACGCGGTCAGCGAGATGGTGACATCGCGCAAGGACCTGTGGAACAGCCTCAAGACCTCGCGCCGCGCCAACCATGAAGGGGAGCCCGGCCCCATCGCGGTGCAGATCGCGGGCACGGACGCCGAGATGATGGCCGAGGCCGCGCGCTACAACCTGGACCGCGGCGCCCAGATCATCGACATCAACATGGGCTGCCCGGCCAAGAAGGTATGCAACAAATGGGCCGGCTCGGCCCTGATGCAGAACGAGGCCCTGGCCGTGGAGATTGCCCAGGCTGTTGTAGAGGCCTGCGCCCCGCACGGCGTGCCCGTCACGCTGAAGATGCGCACCGGCTGGTGCGACGCGCACAGGAACGCCGTGGTGCTGGCCCGCCGCTTCGAGGAGGTGGGCATACAGATGCTCACCGTGCACGGCCGCACGCGCGAGCAGGGTTACAAGGGCTTTGCCGAGTACGACACCATCGCTGCCGTCAAGGCGGCGGTGCGCGTGCCCGTGGTGGCCAATGGCGACATCACCAGCCCCGAGAAGGCGCGCGACGTGCTCGCCTACACGGGCGCCGATGCCGTGATGATCGGCCGCGCGGCCCAGGGCCGGCCGTGGATCTTCCGCGAGATCGCGCACTTCATGGCCACGGGCGAGCACATGGCCCCGCCGCTGGTGGCCGAACTGCGCCGGCTGCTGCTGGACCACCTGCAGGACCACTACAGCCTGTACGGCGAGGGCACCGGCGTGCGCAGCGCGCGCAAGCACATCGCCTGGTACCTGCGCAGCCTGCCGGGCGGTGAAGCATTCAGACAACACATCAACACCATCGAGGACTGCGCGGTGCAATGGCAGGCCGTGGCCGACTATCTGGACGCCCTGGGCGCACAGATGGACCGGATACCGGCCGCCATCGATGCCGGCGCCACAAGCGCCGAATTCGGAGAGCCCGCAGGAATGACAGTATGAGCAACCAGAACATCGAACAATGCGTGCGTGAAAGCCTGGAGGGGTATTTCCGCGATCTCGACGGCGAAAAGCCCAACGGCATGTACGACATGCTGATCCACCTGGTCGAAAAGCCGCTGCTGGAAGTGGTGATGACCCAGGCCGACAACAACCAGTCCCGCGCTGCCGACTGGCTGGGCCTGAACCGCAACACGCTGCGCAAGAAGCTGCTAGAGCACGACATGCTCTGAGCGGCACGAATCTCCATTTCTTCAAACTCCCTGCACTGACGCCCATGAACGCCCTGCTCTCCGTCTCTGACAAGACCGGTATCGTCGAATTCGCCCAAGGCCTGCACGCCCTGGGCATCAAGCTGCTGTCCACCGGCGGCACCGCCAAGCTGCTGGCCGAGGCCGGCCTGCCCGTGACCGAGGTGGCCGAAGTCACCCAGTTCCCCGAAATGCTGGACGGCCGCGTCAAGACCCTGCACCCCAAGGTCCACGGCGGCCTGCTGGCGCGCCGCGAGCTGCCCGCCCACATGGCGGCCCTCAAGGAGCACGGCATCGACACCATCGACCTGCTGGTGGTGAACCTCTACCCCTTCGAGGCCACCGTGGCCAAGGCCGGCTGCACGCTGGCCGACGCCATCGAGAACATCGACATCGGCGGCCCGGCCATGGTGCGCTCTGCCGCCAAGAACTGGGCCGACGTGGGCGTGATCACCGACGCCGGCCAGTACGAGGCCGTGCTGGGTGAACTCAAGGCCAGCGGAAAGCTGTCCGACAAGCTGCGCTTTGCGCTGTCCGTGGCCGCCTTCAACCGCATCGCCCAGTACGACGGCGCCATCAGCGACTACCTGTCCAGCGTGAAGTTCGAGGACGAGAAGCTCTCCGAAGCCTACGTGCCCGAGCGCAGCCCCTTCCCCGGCCAGAGCAACGGCCACTTCACCAAGGTGCAGGACCTGCGCTACGGTGAAAACAGCCACCAGCAGGCCGCCCTGTACCGCGACCTGTATCCGGCTCCCGGCTCCCTGGTCACGGGCGAGCAGCTGCAGGGCAAGGAGCTGTCGTACAACAACATCGCCGACGCCGACGCCGCCTGGGAATGCGTCAAGAGCTTCGAGCAGCCTGCCTGCGTGATCGTCAAGCACGCCAACCCCTGCGGCGTGGCCGTGGGCAAGGACGCGCACGAAGCCTATGCCAAGGCCTTCCAGACCGACCCCACCAGCGCCTTCGGCGGCATCATCGCCTTCAACCGCACGGTGGACAAGGCGGCGGCCGAGGCCGTGGTCAAGCAGTTCGTCGAGGTGCTGATGGCTCCCGACTTCACGGCCGAGGCGCTGGAAATCTTCAAGCCCAAGGTCAATGTGCGCCTGATGAAGATCGCCCTGCCGGCCGGCGGCGAGCGCGCCTGGGACCAGGGCCGCAACGCCATGGACGCCAAGCGCGTCGGCTCGGGCCTGCTGCTGCAGACTGCCGACAACCATGAGCTGGCCCTGGCCGACCTCAAGGTCGTCACCGTCAAGCAGCCTACCCCCGAAGAACTGCAGGACCTGCTGTTCGCCTGGAAGGTCGCCAAGTACGTCAAGAGCAATGCCATCGTGTTCTGCAAGAACGGCATGACCATGGGCGTGGGCGCAGGGCAGATGAGCCGCCTGGACTCGGCACGCATCGCCTCCATCAAGGCCGAGGCCGCCAAGCTGAGCCTGCAGGGCACGGTCGTGGCCAGCGATGCCTTCTTCCCCTTCCGCGACGGCCTGGACGTGGTCGTTGACGCAGGCGCCACCTGCGTGGCCCAGCCCGGCGGCTCCATGCGCGACCAGGAAGTCATTGACGCCGCCAACGAGCGCGGCGTCGCCATGGTCTTCACCGGCGTGCGCCACTTCCGCCACTGATGGCCGGCCAACTGCCTCCTGGCGCAGACGACGAGGGCGACGACGCCCCCCACCGGCCCCGCTGGCTGGGCTGGGCGCTCGTGGTCTTCATGCTGCTGGTGGCGCTGGGTGTCTTCAACATCGGCTGGCGCATCATGCGCGGGCCGGCTGTTGCGCCCGTTGCACCTGCTGCTGGCCTGCCGGCGGCTGCCGTGGCGGCAGCTGCAGATCCAAATGCAGGTGCAGGTACAGATGCAGGCCCCCGGCTGCTTGCCGGCAAGGTCCTGGTCGAGGGCAATGACTGCCTGCGCTGCCACGGCATGGTGCGCCACTACGTGGGCCCGTCCTTCCAGCAGATCGCCGAGCGCTACCGGGCCCGCGAAGATGCCGCCGACTACCTGGCGCGCAAGATCCGCGAGGGCGGGGCCGGCGAATGGGGCCGCGCCATCATGCCGCGCCACCCGCACCTCGATACGGCGCAATCCCTGCAGATGGCAGCTTGGCTGCTGTCCCTCCCATCTCCCGAGCCCGGCAAATCCTGACCATGTCCCGCCTGTTCACCGCCCCTGACGGCCGGCCGCGCTGCCACTGGTGCGCCGCCACGGACAACTACCTGGCCTACCACGACCGTGAATGGGGCTTTCCCGTCACCGACGACCGGCGCCTGTTCGAGAAGCTCTGCCTTGAAGGCTTCCAGTCCGGCCTGAGCTGGCTGACCATCCTCAACAAGCGCGAGAACTTCCGCGCGGCCTTTGCGGGCTTCGACTTCCACCAGGTCGCGCGCTTCACCGAAGACGACGTGCTGCGGCTGCTGGGCAATGCGGGCATCGTGCGGCATCGCGGCAAGATCGAGGCCGTGATCAACAACGCGAAGCGGGCGCTGGAGATGGTGGAGGCGGAAGGCTCGCTGTCGGCCTTCTTCTGGCGCCATGCGCCTGCACCCGTGACCGGTGGCGGCGCGCCCGTGTCCGAGACGGCCGAGTCTCGGGCGCTGTCCAAGGAGCTGAAGAAGCTTGGGTGGAAGTTCGTGGGGCCTACGACTGTCTACTCGTTCATGCAGGCCATGGGGTTGGTCAATGACCATGTTTTGGGGTGTGTGGTGAGAGGTGAGGTGGAGCGGGCGCGGGGGGCGTTTCGCTTGGGCTGAACGGGCCTTCGCTTTGGTAAGGGCTGGGTTTCGTTTTTGACCCTGCCGGGTGGTTGTTTTTCGAGGCCGGGTCTCGGCCCGGCGGCCGACCACCTTTCTTGATCGCCAAGAAAGGTGGCCAAAGAAGGCGACCCGAATGTCCGCGACCCTCCGCTTCGCTGCGGGCAACCTGCGTCGGGCCGCCTGCGGGGTTCGCCGTGAAACTCACTTCGCGCTACGCGCTCCGTTCAAACAATCACGGCGAGTCAGATGACGAGACAGTCCTGTCCTTCGGCAGGACTGCAACCCCGCGGGCGGCCCGACGCAGGCGCTGACATACGGGGGGTGGAGGCGGGCCGTCGCTGCGCTCGGCCTGGTTTTGAAGTACT
>NZ_JFYT01000088.1:0-23272 GCF_000632165.1 Delftia sp. RIT313
GGGGCGGGGAGGGCAAGGGCAGGAGGGGGCCCGGATTGGCGCCGGGTGCAGGAGAAGAGGAGGTCATGGGCGGCAGTATGTTGGGCCTCAACCATCCTGAAAATCACATAATTTCGTATCTACAATCCATTTTTTCAGCACGATCGGGGGCTTGGCAATGACACGCGTTCTCTATGACCTGGATGTGCTGCGCACCTTTTGTACCGGCGTCGAACTGGGCAGCTTTGCCCGGGCGGCGGACCGGCTGGGCCGCTCCACATCCGCCGTCAGCGCCCAGCTCAAGAAGCTGGAGTCCCAATGCGGCACGCCCTTGCTGCGCAAGTCCGGGCGGGGGCTGGTGCTGACGGAGGCGGGGGAAACCCTGCGCGGCTACGCGCTGCGCCTGCTGGAGCTCAACGACCGCGCCGTGGCGGCCGTGCGCGGCAGCGAGCTTCGCGGCCTGGTGCGCCTGGGCCTGCAGGAAGACCTGGGCGAAAGCGTGCTGCCCCATGTGCTGGGGCAGTTCGCACGTGCCCACCCGCATGTGCGCATCGAGGCCAGCGTGGCCCGCAGCGATGAACTGCGCGAACGCATGGCCCTGGGCCAGTTCGACCTGGCGCTGCTCTGGGATGTGGGCATGAACCATGCCTGCGTGCATGGCGAGCACATCATGCGGCTGCCGCTTCAGTGGATTGGCCCTGCATCGCTGGATGCGGCCGAGGCCGGCTGGGCGCGCGGCCTCAACGGCGGGGCGCAGGGCGATGAGGCGCTGCCCCTGGCCATGCTTGAGGCGCCTTGCCCCCTGCGGGACATCGTGACGGCCGCCCTGGACAAAAAGGGCCTGGCCTGGCGGCACGCCTTCAACAGCGCCAGCCTGACCGCCGTCTGGGCCGCCACGGCGGCCGGCCTGGGCCTGTCCGTGCGCACGCCGTTCGGCCTGCCCGCCCACGTCAGGCCGCTGGATGCGCAGGCCCTTGGCCTGCCGGCCCTGCCGTCCATGGACCTGATCCTGGGCCGCGCCGCGCTGGATGCCCCGGAGCCCGTGGACCGCCTTGCGCGCATCCTGGTCGATGCAGTGCGCGAGCATGTGCGCAGGCATGAAATCGCAATTTGAATTTATTTCTTCGTGATCAGGCCACTGAAATACTCATTCAGGTCACGAAAATCCTTCACCGTCCAGGCATGGGGCGGTACTTTCACGCCGTTTTCCCGCAAGGTCCTGGGAATCAAATCTCCATTCGGGCGAAGAATGACGGACGAGACAATCACGCCCGGATAATCATGCAGCCTTTTTCTGAAGGCAGCGGTCGTCAGGTCGGGCGTGGGAGGGTTGCTTTTGTTGGCCAGCGGGCCCGTGCCCCTGGCGTCTGCCCCGTGGCACATGGCGCATCTCGATGAATAGAGCTGCTTCCCATTGCTGTTGTCAGCAAAGCAGGGCGATGCCTGAATGGCCAACGATATTCCCAATGACGTGGCGAAGAGTGTTTTCATTTGCTCGTGGATTTTTTGTATGAATCTGATCCGCCGCGATCATATTGCCTTCCACGGCCACGCTGGGCGCTTGCCTGGCTGCCAGCCACGCGCCCACGAAAAAGCCCTGCAGTGCAGGGCTTGTGAAACTTGTGAATGAGGCGACAGGGCGCGCCTGGCTTACTTCTTTGCGTATTCGAACTTGGGCAGTGCCTTCAGCGCGTCCTTGGTGGCGCCGGGCAGGGTGATCTTGTTGTTTTCCACGCGGAACTGGTTCACGGGAATGGCCACGTCATGCTTGCCCATGCCCAGGAAGCCGCCCGCGCCGATGATGGCGTACGACACGGCCTTGTCGGGTGCGACGATCACATCGTCGATCTTGCCCACGGCCTTGCCTTCCTCGTTGTAGACGCTCTTGCCCAGCACGGATTTCTTCAGGCTCCAGCCCGTGGCCACGGCCTGGACTTCAGTGGCCGCCACGCCCAGCGTGGTGGTGCCCGCCACGGGCTGGGCCCAGCTGGTGGAGGCTGCGCCTGCGATCAGTGCGGCGGCGATCAAACCCATCTTCAGCGTCTTGTGACCTGTCATAGAGAACTCCTGGAAAACAAAATTTGAAGCCCTCATTAGGAGCGCTGCCCAAGCGCACGGAGATCGGAAAAGCAAGCAAAGGCCTGTCAGCCAATCGAGCGGCGCGGCGAGGAGCTTGCCTACAAGCTCCCGCAACCGTGCGCTGGCGGGGTGCCGGCCCCCAATCAGATGGCGCTCAGATGCTCATACAGAATCACCGAGCCGATGCCGATCAGCAGCACACCGCCAACAGCCTCCGCCCAGCGGCCCGCAATGCTGCCCAGCAGGCGGCCGACCATGACGCCCAGGGTCACCATGGCGAAGGTGGCAAAGCCGATGGCCAGGGCCACGGTGGTGATGCTCACATCCAGGAAGGCCAGGCCCACGCCCACGGCCATGGCGTCGATGCTGGTGGCGAATCCGGTGGCCACCAGCAGCCAGAAGCCGTGCCGGGCGGGCTTGGCCTCTTCTTCGCCGTCAGCGGCCTTGAGGGCGCCCAGCAGCATGCGGCCGCCCAGCACCAGCAGCAGCACGAAGGCAATCCAGTGGTCCCATGCCTTGACGTAGTCGGAAGCCGCATAGCCCAGCGCCCAGCCGGCCAGCGGCGTCAGGGCTTCGATGACGCCGAAGATGGCGCCTGTGCGCAGGGCTTCGGACCAGCGGGGTTTGAGCAGTGCGGAGCCCTTGCCCACGGCAGCGGCAAAGGCGTCGGTGGACATGGCAAAGGCCAGGAGCAGGATGGATGCGGCGTTCATCTGGGAGGGGTTCTTCACGGCCGGGCAAGCGCACAACGGCACTTCACCGCCGCCCGACCTTGTGACCTGTGTCGCGGTGAAATGCCGATGGTCTCGCCAACCGAAGAACGGATGCCTGCGCCACAGCATGCAGGATGCCGAGTGTGTTGACGCAGGCGCTTGCAGGTTGCAAGCAGGCTACTCCCCAAGGGATGCGTGATTCTAGGAGCGCGGGGCGTGATCGGGGCCTATGCCCCCATCGGCATGCGGCTCTCTGGAAATGATTCGTATCTTCGTGGCTGCAGCTATTTTCCGTTGGCGTACCGATTGCGCTCTTCAACGAATTTCCTGATTTCCGACGCTTCAATGGGCCTGCTGAAATAGTAGCCCTGTATTTCATCGAAACCCAGGGAAACCAGTAAATCAAAGACTTCGGCGCTGTCAACGCCCTCCGCCACCAAGCGATAGCCAAGATCCGAGGCCATGGTCATGATGGATTTCAATACGGACAGGGCCCGGTCATTGGTATCGATGTCGCAGACCATGGACCGGTCTATCTTCAATATCTCGGCAGGCAGATTCTTGAGCGATGCAAGATTGGAATATGCGGCACCAAAATCATCCAGTGCAACCTTGATGCCGAGTTTCCTGATCTGTTGAAGCGCCTGAACCGTGCCATGGCCTGTCAGCACATCGCTTTCTGTGCACTCGATCACGATGTTTTTCAGCGGAACGCCGTGCTGGTTGCACATGGCGTTCAGGTAGTCCGGAAAGTCGACCTCATCCAGATTGCGCGGGGAGATGTTGATGGAGACCTGAAGATCGAGTTTCTCGGCTTTCCAGGCCGCCACCTGCGCCAGCGCCGTTTTGATCACGAACCGTGTCAGGCTGTGGATCAACGGCGTGGCTTCAACCAGAGGGATGAATTCGCTGGGCGGGATTTCTCCCATTTGTGGATGCTTCCAGCGTATGAGCGCCTCCAGCCCCTTGCAGCTGAAACTGTGGTTGTCGAATTTGGGCTGGTACACCAGCCGCAGCTGCCCATTGCCCAGCGCATGTCCGAAGTCCCGCAGGAGCCGATAGGATCGTTGCTGGAGACTGTCCTCATTCTCCTCATAGCGGTGAAACGATCGAGCGTTGTATCCGGCCTGCTGCACGCACACCATCGCCTTGCGAATGACATCGTCCACCTCGTCCTGGTTCAGGTAGAACCGCACCACGCCTGCCCTGGGTTGAAGTTCGAACCGCAGATCGGCGCTGGTGATGGGTTTTTGCAGGTATTCCAGCAATTGGTTGACCAATGCCTCCTCATCTTCTTGCCTGCCGGCGCTGATCACCCAGGCAAACCTGGCCAGACCCACGTGGTAGACGGTTGCGTGCGGCCCCGTCATGTCCGTGACTGCCTTGGCAATGTCACGCATGAGCTGCTCGACATAGTTCAAGCCCAGCGCATTGCTCATTTCCAGCAGGCTGGCGTGGTTGAGCACCTCCATCAATACCAGACCGCGTGCCGATCCCGGGGCCAGAATGCAAAGGCTCTTCAGGTCCAGCTTGAGTTGCGTGCGATTTGGCAGGCCCGTGACTTCGTTTATTTTTCCAATTCTGTGATGGTAGTGAAGTTGAGCCTGAACGATGGCAGCCATGGCTTGCAGTTGCTGGCCTTGCTCTTCGGAGAATGTCCTGGGCTGGGTATCGATGATGCACAGGCTGCCGATGGCGTGGCCGGATTCCATTATCAAAGGCACGCCTGCATAGAACCTGATATTGGGCTTGTGGGTGACCAGGGGATTTTCTGAAAATCTGCGGTCCAGGTGCGTATCGGGAATCACCATGATTCCTTCGTTTCTGATGGCACAGAAGGCATCCGTGCGCAAGCTGCCATCCATATCCACACCCACCGGTGCCTTGAACCATTGCCTGTGCTCGTCCAGAACCGTGATGATGGCAATCGGAGCCATGAACATGCGGCTGGTGAGCTCGGTGATGCGCTGAAATTCCTTTCTGGCATTCAGGTCCAGGATTTCAGCGGTCTGCAGTCCGAGCAGTTGCTCTTTCTCGGATTCGGTAGTCCAACGGGTAAGCATCGATTTCCTGCCTCAGTGAACCCATACTATAAAACTGCCGCGCCTTTGGGGGCAAAGGGATTACTGGGCGTCCAGCAGCGGTAAAAGCTCCTGCAGTTTTTCCAGTGCGCCTGGACCTTGAAGCTCGGAGATGGTGCCCAGCGGCTCCGAGTCTTCCACGATCACATAGGCCATGGACCACTTGGCAAAACGCCTTTGATCAAGGCGTGCCTGCGGAAACAGGGGCGTGAAGTTGATGTGTCTTTCATCGCGCGAGATGGACTCCACCAGCAGCGCCAGTTGCTCTGGCGGCCCTTCGACATACTGGAAGAAGCGTTCACCGTCGAAAACCAGCATGCCTGTGATCCCGGCCGACCAGTTGAAGGTGCGCGCCGCCTTGATGATCGCCGCGATGCAGGTGGTGTCAGCCCCTGGGGCCAGTTGGCTGTGATAAAGGAAACATTCGAGAGAATTTTCTTGCATACCCTCCGCCTTTCTGAGTTGTTGGGCGGCGATGGTATGCGTTGCGCGAGGGGGGGGCACGTAGGTGCGCAACCCGTTGTTGCATATGTAACCATACTGCTTGCACCCTGGGCCTGGGCGGCTGCGGGGCCCAAGGACAACAAGCCCCCACAAACGCTGGCGGGCAGGGCTTGCGGGGGCTTGTGCAAGAGGAGGAGAGTGGTCCAGGCCTGGATGACGTGGCCGGCCTCACAGGCGCGGCATCGCCTTCATTGCTGCTGCTTTTGCGGCAAGGGCTGGCCTATCTGTCGCTGGTTGGCCTTGGTCTGCTGCTGGGTGTAGTTGCCATCGCTGATGGGCTGGCCCATCTGCATGGGGACATACGAACGGTGATGGGACCCTGCCATGGGAATGAGCTGCTTCATGGGGAGAACTCCTGATCCGGCGGGTGGCGGCTGGAGGCCAATGCCGCCGGGCTTTAGGGGTTGCGGGAGGAATGCAGCAAGTGTGTGGCGGGCCGTGAAATCCAGGTGTAGGAAAGATCGGAAGCCGTGTAGTCATGCCTGCGCAAATGCAAGAAAGCGCTGACCTGCACGAAGGGGCAGGGCACCCCTTGGCACAGATCAGCGCTGTACAGGCCGCGCCTTGTCCGTCAGAACTTCAGGCTGTCACTGCCTTCCGCGCGCAGCGTCTTCGCGTCGAAGTCCACCGAGAAATGGTCGCTGGGCTTGCCCGAGCCCAGGCCCTTGAGGATGGAGAACACCTGCTTGAAGCTGTACTGGAAGGGCTGGCCCACGGGCGTGCTGTCGGCCAGCTTGTCGCCCGTTTTCTGGGGCGCCGAGGTCAGGGCAGGGAAGGCGCTCATCAGCAGGCGGTACTGCTCCACGCGCTGCTTGCCCATGTCGTTCAGCGACAGGCCGCCCGCGTAGACGGTGCGGTGGAAGTCGCCGTAGAAGGTATAGGCCGACACATTGGCCAGCGCGTTGAAGTCCACGCCCGCGGCCTGGGCCTTGGCGCGGGCGGCGTTCTCGGCCACGCTCCAGTCGGCGGCCCACTGCGCGGCATTGCCGGCCACGGGGCTGCCTTGCAGGCAGCCGGCGCTGGGCTTGAACGGCACGGCAACGCCTTGCGCGGCCAGGCCGGCGAGCTGGGCGTAGGTGACCTTGGTGTCCAGCTGGGCCATGGTCAGCATCTGCTGCAGGTTGAGCTGGCTGACCAGGTCCTTCATGTCGCAGGCCCAGTACTCGTCCAGGAAGCGCAGGCGCGACAGCTCGCCGAAGTAGCGGCTGGTGAAGTCGCCATAGCTGGTGCTGGACAGAATGGCCTTGTCCCAGCGGCGCTTGGCGTCCTCGGGCTTGCTGCTGCCTTCCACGTACTTCCATTCCATCTCGTACAGCGGAAAGAGCTCGTTGAAGCGCGGCACGTTGTTCAGCGCCACGGTCTGCACGTCCACCTTGCGCGGCGTGTCGAAGCGCACGATCTTGTAGGCCGCGCCGTAGACGGCCAGCGACGGCGACTGCACGTTCACCAGGTACTTGCCGCTCTTGCTCAGGTAGTCGTTGGTGCCGTTGAAGTGCATGTGGCCGCCGATGTGCAGCGGCAGGCCCGTGGCGGCCACCGCCTCGGCCGTGGCCTGCTCGGGCACGCGCGCCGTCTGGAAGGCGCCGGGCTTGAAGGCGGCCTTGATGGCGTCGGTCTGGTTGGCGTAGAAGTCCATGGTCGGGTAGTGCGAGAAGGCCACCAGCTGCTTGCCCTGGGCCTTGGCGCGCGCGCTCACCGATTCGATCCACGCCATCACGCTCTTCTTGTGCGTGGTCATCTTGTTCCAGCCTGCATTGCCGGCGCCGGTGAAGCCCTTGGGCGAGTTGGGCTTGGCGGGGTCCAGCTTGTCCGGCACGAAGACGTTGGCGTCCACCGACAGCAGCCACAGGCCCTTGACGGGCTCGACCAGGTAGCTCACATCGGCAATGCTGGTGCAATTGGTGTAGCCGGCCTGCTTGAACCTGCCGCCTTCGCCTTCCTTGCAGATCTCGTAGCTGCGCTGGCCCAGCTGGGCCTGTCTGGCGGCCTCGGCATAGCTGTACTTGTCCTGCGCGTAGGTGCTGTAGGGGGTCTCCCAGTACACGTCCTTCTCATTGGGCATCAGGCCGTAGGGGGCCAGGTCGCGCAGCAGCGAGGCATAGCCTTGCTCCATCAACTGGTCGGTACAGACCACGTTGGCTTCGGCGTTCAGGCAGCCCTGGTAGTTCTTGGCGTAGACCTTGACCGTGCTGCCGTTGGCGGCCATGAAGTCGTCCTTGCCCTTTTCGTCATCGTCGTAGGGGGCGACAGGGTCATGGTTGCCGGGCGCGATGAAAAAGCGCATGCCCTTTTTCTCGTACTCGGCCAGCACGGCGCGAAAGCCGTTCACGTTCAGCGGCTGGCCGTCGTCGGAGAAGTCGCCGGGAAAGGCCACCAGCTTCACGCCCTTGGCCAGCGAATCGTCCAGCGCGGCGCGGAAGGCGAAGTAGTTCTCGTTGAACAGCCGCGTGGAAGTCAGCTGCGCATACATGGTGCGGATGGTGGCGAACATGCCATTGGCCGTGGGCACGCCCTTGAAGCTGCTGTTCTTGAGGTCGCCGTACACGTCCTGGAAATGCACATCGGCCATGAAGGCCACGGCCTGGCTGTTCGTTCCCCCATCTGCCCTATCGCCATCGCTTCCACCACAACCCGCCAGGGCCAGCGCTGCGGCACCGGCCACCATTCCCAATTTCCAGACTTGCATTCTTCGTGTTGCGCGGGGCGCTCTGATTGACAAAGTCCGGCATTGTCTGCAGCCCATGTTTCATGGGTGTGACAGGGCAACCCAGCCAGGCGTGTTAGACGGCGTCCGACTTTTGCAGGGGGAGGGCGCGCAGCGGGCACGCCGATTGCTACGTCTCCATGGCCTGCAACCACAGGCGGAGAGTGCCCATGAATTCCATGAATCACCCCTTGCTGAGGCTGGCCGATTCAACCCCGGCCCTCAGGTCCGGCAAATACACGGATTACCGCACGTCGGCCGTCTTGCCGCAGCTGCGCAGAATCGGCGTGTTCCGCGCGCGCCGCTTTGGGGATCTGCTGTGCGCCACGCCCGTTCTGCGTGCATTGGCTGCGGCCTGGCCCAAGGCACGCATCACCCTGATCGGGCTGCCCGAGGCCGAAGGCCTGGCGCAAAGGCTGTCTTCGGTCGATGACTTCGAGCTGTTTCCCGGCTGGCCCGGTCTGCCCGGCGTGCCCTCGGCCAAGGCCGATGAATACAGCTTCTTCCAGCGCCGCATGCGTTCGCGCCGCTTTGACCTGGTGGTGCAGCTGCACGACTCGGGCCGCAACACCAATGCCCTGGTCGCCAACTTTGGCGCGCGCCGCAACGCGGGCTTTGCGGACCCCGATGACTGGGTGCCCGAGGCGGATGCGCTGCGCTTTGTGCCCTGGCCCGGGCAGGGCAGCGAAGTGCTGGGCCTGCTGGCCCTGACCGACTACATGGGCCTGCCGCGCCGCGGTCTCAAGCTGGATCTGCCGTTGAATGCCGATGACCGCGCCCGCGTCCGCCCGCTGCTGCCCGCAAGCCGCCGCTACGCCATCGTGCACCCAGGCGCGCGGCTGGCTGTGCGCCGCTGGTCCGCCAGCGGCTTCGCGGCCGTGGCCGACCGGCTGGCACAGGCGGGGCTGGAAGTGCTGCTCACCGGCAGCGAGGACGAGCGCGCCCTGGTGGCATCGGTGGCCGCGCAAATGCGCCACCCCGCGCTGGACCTGAGCGGCCGCACCGACATCTGGATGCTGGGCGCGGCGCTGGCATCGGCCAGCGTGGCCGTGTGCAACAACACCACCGTCTCCATGATGGCTGCTGCCCTGGGCACGCGCAGCGTGGTCGCCTCGCAAGCCGGCGAAGTGGACCGGGGTCCGCCGCTGGACCCGCAGCGCCACCGGGTCTTCACCCCCGGCAACGATGCGCATGCCGCCGAACTGCTGGCGCAAGCAGCGCTGGCGCTGGCCGATGAAGAGCTGGCGTGAGGCATGTCCAGGGCCAGGGCACCCTCGGCACCCTCGGCGCCGTCAGTGCGGCCGCCCGGGCGCAAGCGGGACCAGTTCCATCCGGTCCCGTCCCTTGCGCTTGGAGGTGTAGAGGGCTTCGTCGGCCTGCTTGAGCCAGTGGGACAGCTCCACCCCGGGCTGGTCGAACAAGGTGGCACCGATGCTCAGCGACACCGGTTCCGGCGTCTCGAACATGGTCCGCGCCTGCTGCGCGAAGGCCTCGCGCAAGTCCTGGCCCAGCGCCTGCGCTGCCGCGTGGTCGACGCTGCGCAGCACGATCACGAACTCGTCCCCGCCCAGCCGTGCGGCCAGTGCGCCGCGCGGCAGCGCGCTGCGGATGAGGTCGCTCAGGGTCAGCAGCAGGCGGTCGCCGGCATCGTGGCCGTGCAGGTCGTTGACCTGCTTGAAGTGGTCGATATCGATCAGCAGCAGGGCGCAGGGGCTGGCCGCTGAGGCCTGCTCCAGCAGCTGGGGTGCGCGCAGATAGAGCGCGCGGCGGTTGTCCAGGGCGGTGAGCGGGTCGCGGGCGGCGATCTGCGCGATGCGTTCCTCGCGGCGATGGCGCTCCGTGCCGGTCATGGACATGGCGAGCAGCATGATCGCCATCACGCCTTCCACCAGAGAGACCAGGATCACCGTGCCGTGGAAATTGGCCAGGTTGATGAAGGTGTCCAGCGCCACGGCCGAGGCGGCCTTGGCGAAATAGAACAGGCCGTGGGCCAGCAGAACGAAGCGCAGCTGCGCCGCGCCCACGCCCAGCGTGCCGCCGTGCGGGCGCAGCAGCAGGCCGGCGCGCAGGCTGATGACGGCGATCAGCAGCGACTGGATGCCCAGCATTGCCCTGGACCACCACGGTCCGCTGGGCATGAACAGCATTGCCAGCCAGACGACGGCCACCAGCCACCACAGGCGCGGCAGCCGGGTGTGCGTGAACGCTGCAACGCCGGCCAGGAACAGCCAGTGCGCGCAGATCAGCAAGCCGTTGGGAAACCAGATGCCCAGCAGCACATGGCCGCTGGAGCGCAGCAGGGCCAGCACACAGCCCACGGCGATGATGGCAAACCCCCCGCTCCACAGCAGCAGCGAGCGTTCGCGCACGCTGCCCCATTCCGCAGCCAGATACAGCGCCGAGGCGGCGGCCATGGCCGTGGTGAGAACGAGCAGGGTGAAGGGATCGAGAACCATGGACGATGAAGATATCGGCGCAGGCAGGCCCCGTGCAATAGCTGCCAGGCAAGGCGCAATGCGGCGCAGGTCGGGGCCGTCGCATTGAAATGGAGCGGAGCGCGCGGGCCGAATTGTCGCAGGATGCGGGCCTTCAGGCCCTTGCTGCGCGGCAGTCCGTTGGGTGGAAGTCACGGATCGGGCGGCCCGTGAACGGGAGCCCGTTGCCTGATTTTCGGCCTGATTTCCGTGATGCAGCCGCCGTGGCGCTGGTCAGCGCGGATGCGGCTGGAGGCTTGAGCAGCCCGCCACAGCGGAGCACCGAGGGTGCGGTGACCGGGAAGCCGGCTGTCAGATGGCCGCTGCGTGCAGGCGGGTATTGAAAAGCGGCCCTTGCGTGAAGGCGGCCAGACGCTTGGCCAGCCACAGCACGGCCAGGTCCACCAGGGGCTCCACCAGCACCACGCACATGTAGGCGGCACCAAAGCTTGCGACCTCGGTCATGGTGGCCAGGCTGGCGCCATGGCCGTAGATGGCCCAGAAGGCGACCCACAGCACGATGCCGCCCTGGTAGGTGGTGGACAGGGCCAGGGCCTGCCGGTAGCTGATGTCCACATAGGCCGTGCCGGCCGGAATCAGCCGGCGCGCCAGCTGGCTCACCGCATACAGCGGCACCAGCAAGGTGGTGACGTTCATGCCGTACTGCGGCAGGTCGAAGGGTGCAAAGAACAGGCCCTGGACCAGCAGGCCGCACGCCAGGCCAATGGCCGCAGCACCCGCGCCGAACATCAGCAGCAAGGTCGAGCCCAGAATCAGATGGACCTCGGATACGCCGACCGGCTCATGCGGAAACACCTCGAAGAAGCTGAACACCAGCGCGGTGGTGATCACACTGCGCACCAGTAGCGCGAGCGCACCGCCGTTGTCGCGCAGGCTTTGCCGTGCCAGGGCGGCGGTCAGGCCGAAGGCCGCTGCGGCAGTGACGTAACTGAGGGCGATTTTCTCGGGACTGACGACGCCGGGTTCGATGTGCATGGGAGGTCCTGAACAGGCAAGGTCCGTTGGAGAGCCGGCGGGCACCGACTGCGCAACGGCAAAGGCACCGAGCATAGCCGGGGACGGTGTGCTGCGCCATGTTCATTTCACGCTGTAGTCACGCTGCCGCACTTCGGATAGCCATCGGTTTCACGCGCTCGATTTCACGCCGGGCTCTCGGCCGCTTTTTCGCATGACCAGGAATCGCTGTGCTGTTCCGCGCAGATCTCCCGTACGCACCCGCGCAGCCACCGGTGCGCCGGATCGGCATGCAGCCTCGGGTGCCACAGGAGTGAGACCGTAATCTCCGGCACAGGGACCGGAAGGGGGAAGCTGTGCATTCCGGCACGCAGGTTCCCCGTGTGCCGTTCGGGAACACTGGCGATCAGGTCGGAGGCCCGGGCCAAGGCCAGCGCCGCTGAAAAGCCGCCAACGATCGCAACGATCTGCCGTTGCAGGTCGAGAGAACTCAAGGCTTCATCGATGGGCCCCTTGTCCTGCCCTCGCCGGGACACGAGGATATGCCTGCCGGCCGCATAGCGCGCGGGCGTGATCTCGCCCTGGCTCAGCGGGTGCCCCATTCGCACGACGCCAATGAAACGGTCTCGGAACAACGCCTGCGCACGCACCTCCGGTCCTATCGTGCTCCCGACAACGCCGGTCTCCAGATCGACCGTGCCGTCGCGAAGCGGGCCGCTCCCTTTGTTTGACTTCTGCACAAAGCAAAGGCGAATGCCAGGCGCTTGCTCGCCGACGCGGGCAATCAGGTCCGGTCCGAAATTCTCCACAAAGCCTTCGCTGGTCCGCAGTGTGAACGTTCGGACCAGCTGCTGGAGGTTGGGCTGCTCGGCAGGGCGCAGAACCGCTTCCGTGTCCTGCACGAGCTGGCTGACCCGCTCGCGGAGTTCGAGCGCCCGAGGGGTGGGAACGAGGCCGCGCCCGGCCCGGACCAGCAGCGGATCGCCCGTCGTCTCCCGCAAACGCGCCAACGCCCGGCTCATCGCTGACGGGCTCTGCCGCAACCGTTGGGCGGCGCGCGCCACGTTGCCTTCCGCAAGCAGCACATCCAGGGTGACAAGCAGGTTGAGATCGGGTCTTGACATGGATCGACCGTAGCACGGCGTGTGGTGACATGGCGCCAGACGCATGAATAAAGTGAAAGTGGTGCGCCTTCCGCCATGCCGGGCAGGGAACTACGCTTCCGATAGCTCAATTTCGGGAGTCACCAACGATGAAAATCACACCAGAATCAGCCACGACAGCAAGAGATGGGATAGCCGCTGACAGGGCAGAGCAGACGCCGTCGATTCGGTGGGTGCTTGCCAGCCTTTCGCTATCGATGTTGCTGTCATCGCTGGGCACCAGCATCGCCAATGTGGGGTTGCCGACCTTGGCTCAGGCGTTCGGCGCCTCTTTCCAGCAGGTCCAGTGGGTCGTCCTTGCCTATCTGCTGGCCATCACCGCCCTGATCGTCAGCGTCGGACGGCTCGGCGACGTCATGGGCCGCCGACGGCTGCTGCTGGTCGGCATCTTCCTGTTCACGCTGGCCTCGGTCCTTTGCGGCCTGGCGCCCACGCTCCGGCTGCTGATTGCCGCCCGGGCGGTGCAGGGTCTTGGCGCGGCCATCATGATGGCCCTCACCATGGCGTTTGTCGCCGGGACGGTGCCGAAGGAAAGGACCGGCAGCGCCATGGGACTGCTCGGAACGATGTCCGCAATGGGCACCGCTCTCGGTCCATCGCTGGGCGGCGTCCTGATCGCCGGACTCGGTTGGCAGGCGATCTTTCTCGTCAACGTACCGCTGGGTATCGTGGCATGGGTTCTCGCGCATCGTTACCTGCCCGCCGATTGCCGGGGGGAGAAGACGGGGCGGGCCCGCTTCGACAATCTGGGCACCTTGCTGCTGGCTTTGACGCTTGTGGCGTACGCACTGGCCATGACGCTGGGGCGCGGAAGTTTCGGTCCGCTCAACGGGGCTCTTGTGTTGGCCACTGCCTTGGGGGCCGTGCTCTTCGTGCTTGCCGAGGCGAAAGCCGCATCGCCCTTGATTCGATTGGCGATGTTCCGTGATCCAGGCTTCAGCGCAAGCCTTGGCATGAATGCGCTCGTCTCGACGGTGATGATGTCGACGCTGGTGGTGGGGCCGTTCTACCTCGCCCGTGCGCTCGGGCTCAACGAAGCCCTTGTTGGCATCGTGATGGCGGTGGGCCCGTTGATCGCCATATTGAGCGGTGTCCCCTCTGGCCGTGCCGTCGATCGTTGGGGCGCGCCATCCATGGCCATCGTCGGGCTCATCGCCATGGCGGCGGGGGCATTTGCACTGTCCGTGCTTGCGTCGATGTTCGGCGTGGCGGGATACGTTGCTGCCATCGTCGTCCTGACCCCTGGATATCAGCTCTTCCAGGCGGCCAACAACACCGCCGTCATGGCGAATGTCCATCCAGACCAGCGCGGAGTCATCTCGGGCATGCTCAGCCTGTCGCGCAACCTCGGGCTCATCACCGGGGCATCCATGATGGGGACGGTTTTCGCGCTCGCTTCGAAGTCGCCCGACATCGCAACGGCGCATCCCGAGGCCGTTGCCAACGCGATGCGGATCACGTTCGCAGTCTCGGCCGTTCTGATCGTCGTTGCCCTGGCCATGGCAATGGCAGTTGCAAGCCGTGCTCTCGCGACAAGCCGTTCGTGACAAGGCTCAGTGCACCGGCCGGCTCAGCCGCCTGCTCGCCCTCGATATCGCGTAGTTCACCAGGCAGTACAGCACCGCCACCACCAGGTACACGGGCACCAGCGCGTGGTAGTTTGCGATGAGCACCTTGGCGTTCTGCATGAGCTCGCCATAGGTGACGATGTAGCCGAAGGTGGTGTCCTTGACCACGATGACCAGCTGCGCGACCAGGGCCGGGACGATGTAGCGCAGGGCCTGCGGGAAGACGACGAACCGGAAGACCTGGACCTCGGTCAGCCCCAGGCTTCGCGCGGCATCGGTCTGGCCGCGAGGGACGGCCAGCACGCCTGCGCGGTAGACCTCGGCCACCACGGCGGCGGTGCTCAGGCCTATGGGCAGGGTCAGCATCCAGTACGTGCCGAGCTTGATGCCGGCTGCGGGAAGCACCAGAAAGCACACGTAGATGAGCAGCAGCGTGGGCGTGCCGCGCAGGAATTCGATGACGGCGATGCTGGGCCAGCGCACGATGCGGGGCCGCGCCAGGCGCCCCGCCAGCAGCACCAGCCCAAGGCTCAGCGCAATGACGGCGGCCATGGCAGAGGATGCCAGCGTGCCGAGCAGGCCCCTGGCCAGAAAGGCCCAGGTGGTGGGCCAGGCGAAGAATTCCCAGAACCGGGCCTCGAGCTGGCCTGCGGACTGAAAACGCCACACGACGCCCGCAGCCAGCGCAATCAGCCCGGCCGCGGCGATCAGGCTGACCACCTGCGTGATCTTCCTGGCCTGCGGGCTGGGCGCGCCAAACAGAATGTCTTCCAGAGAACGGCTCATCGCAGTATCCGCAGCTTCTTTTCCAGGACGGCGCCCACCCAGGCAATGAGCAATCCGGTGGCCACGTACAGGGCGGCGGCCACCGCGAACGCGGCCATGCCGGCGGCGGAGTCGTTGGCGATCTTGGACACGAGCGCCGTGAGCTCCCGGCCCGCCAGCGGCACCTGGGACGCCAGCGAGGTGGACAGCATCAGCGCAATGAGCAGCGACGTCATCGGCTGCACCACCGAGCGCAGCGCCTGCGGCAGCACCACGGCCGAGATGATCTGCATGGGCCGCATGCCCAGGCTGAGCGCGGCCTCGATCTGGCTGCCGGCAATGGTGTTGATGCCCGCGCGCAGATAGTCCGCCGTGAACGCGGAGCAAACCAGGGTCAGGGCCAGGACCACGCTGGGTTCATAGTCGATCACGACATTGAGATCGGGCAGCGCGAACACGATGAAGATCAGCAGCGCCACGCTGGGAATGTTGCGGAAGATCTCGACGTAGGCGGTCAGCACGAAGCGCAGCGGCGGCAGCGGAAGAAGCCTGAGCACCGTGACGACCACGCCCAGCAGGAAGCCGGGCAGGAACGAGAAGGCGGTGAGCTTCCAGGTCAGCAAGAGGGCCTGCCAGAAGGCAGGCCCGTGGTCGGCGAGGAGCCGGGAGATGTCACCCATCGTTCAGGGCAGGGCGGGCGGCGTGGGAACGGCCGTGCTGCCGGTGCGCTGTCCGATGGAGACGGTCCACAGCTTGGCCCAGGTGCCATCGGCTTCGATTTTCTTCAGGAAGGCGTTGATGAAGGCCACGCCGTCCGAGCCCTTGGGCAGGCCGATGCCGTAGGAATCCTGGGCGCCAAAGGGCGCGCCTGCCAGCCGCGCGTCGCCAGTGCCCAGGCTCAGGGTGTTGAGCAGCAGGGTGTAGTCGGTCACATAGGCGTCCACACGGCCCTGGCGCAGGGAGTCCAGCGCTTCCTGGTGGGTCTGGAACTCCTGCACGACCGCCTTGGGCGCGTGCTGCGCCAGGATGGCGGGGCCCGTGGAGCCGGCCTGCGTGGCCACCTTCTTGCCTGCCAGGTCGCTGTACGACTGCACGGTCTTGTTGCTTGCCTTGACCAGCACCCCGGCCTGCGAGGTGTAGTAGGGGCCGGCAAACGAGATCTTCTCGGCGCGTGCGGGGGTGATGGAGTAGGTGGCGATCACCATGTCCGCCTGGTTGTTGATGAGCACCTGCTCGCGCGTGGACGAGGTCACCTGTGCGAACTGGTACTTGGACGCATCGCCCAGGATGTAGCGCGTGAGCAGCTGGGCCAGGCCTGCGTCGAAGCCGCGGATCTTGCCGTCCTTCTCGTTGAGCAGGGAGAACAGATTCGAGGTCTGGGTGCTGCCCAGGCGCAGCGTGCCGGTCTGCTTGATCTTGCTGGCCCAGGTGCTGGAGGCGATGGTCGCGGCGTCGGCGACGGGGCCCTGCGCCACCAGGGCGTCAAACGCCGCTGTGTTCAGGGGCGCGCCCTGCGCAAAAAGCGATCCACTGCCCACGATCGCCAGCGTCACCACGGTGGATTTCAGAATGGATTTGATGGGCATGTGGTCTTCCTGCTTGGTCTGTGATGTAAATCTGGGGATGGCTGCCAGGGGCAAGGGCCGATTATGGCGACTCGCGGCCCTTGCTGCCGCACAAGGGCTCAGTCCCTGGTCATGCGCCGGTCGTGCGCGGGTCACGTGCTGGCCATGCGCCGACCAGGCGCGATGGTGGGGGCTGCGGCATTGAGCGTCTCGATCGCATAGCCGGCTGCTGCCTTGTAGCGGGCCATGAAGCCCTCGCGCTCCTCGCGCGGCAGCACCTCGTCGATATGGTCGAAGACGCCGCCGCAGCGCTCGTCCACCAGCCCCAGCAGGCCGAAGGGGCCGGCCCCGCGGTTGCGCAGAACCAGGGCCGAGATGTCCTTGCACAGCCTGTCGTCATAGGCGCGCAGCGCCTGCGGGCCCACGCCGTGGTCCAGCAGCTGCGCCCCCAGCACGCGCGCGTCCACGATGGCCTGGCTGGCGCCGTTGGAGCCCACGGGGTACATCACGTGCGCCGCATCGCCCAGCAAGGCCACGCGGCCGTCCACCCAGGTGGGCACGGGGTCGCGGTCGATCATGGGGTACTCGAAGACATCCGTGGCGCCGCGCAGCATGGCCGGCACGTCCAGCCAGCCGTAGTCCCAGCCGTCGAAGTGGTGGATGAATTCCTCCAGCGCCACGCGCCGGTTCCAGTCGCCTTGCTGCCAGCCGCCGTCGTTGTCCACCGTGATCTCGGCGATCCAGTTGATGGTGGCCAAGCCCGTGACGGGGTCCGGCGGCGTGATGGGGTACAGCACCACGCGATGGCGCAGCGAGCCCACGCCCACGAAGGACGCACCGGTGCGCACCGGCACGCCCGGCGTGGTGCCGCGCCACATGATGGCGCCGCCCCACTGGATGGGCGGCTGAGCGGGGTGCATCTGCGCGCGCACGGCCGAGTGCAGGCCATCGGCCGCCACCAGCAGCGAGCCCTGCACCTCCAGCCGCTGGCCATCGCGGGTGTCGATGAGGGCGGTCACGCCCTCGGCATCCTGCCGGTAGCCCACCACGCGCCGGCCCAGTTGCACGGCACCCTCGCCCAGGCGCTCCCGCACGGCGTTGAACAGCATCATCTGCAGCTGCCCGCGGTGCACCGCGTACTGCGGCCAGTGGTAGCCCGCCTGCAGCCCGCGCGGCTCGGCATATACCTCGTTGCCGTTGCGGCCTACCAGCGCCCATTCCCGCGCCTGCAGGCCGATGGTGTCCAGCACATCGTTGCCGAAACCCAGGTCATGCAGTTCCCGCACCGCGTTCGGCTGCAGGTTGATGCCCACGCCCAGCGGCTGCAGCTGCGCCACCGACTCGAACACGATGCAGGGCACGCCGATCTGGTGCAGCGTGAGGGCAGTGGCCATGCCACCGATGCCGCCGCCGGCAATGAGCACGGGGCGGGATGGATTGTTGTGTGAAGCAGCAGCAGACATGCCGGGATTGTCCATGCAATGGCTGCGGGCGGATGTCCCATCTGCGGCGCGTGCATGGCGCAAACAATGTATGATGACCATCATGCGAAACACAAATTCCAGCGCCCGGGCTTCCGCCAAGGAGGCCACGCATGAGCGCATCGTGTCCGTGGCGGCGCGTGCCATCCGCCGCAGCGGCTATGGCGGCACCGGGGTGGCGGACATCATGAAGGAGGCGGGCCTGACGCACGGCGCCTTCTACGCCCATTTCGCCTCGCGCGACGCCATGCTGGCCGAAGCGGCGGGCAAGGCCTGCGCCGAGTCCTGCGCCGCCGTCGCCGACGTGGTGGCCAAGGCACCGCCCGGCATGGTGCTGCAGGCCATGCTGGCCGCCTATCTTTCCAAGGAACATGTCCAGCGCGCCGAGGTGGGCTGCCCCCTGGCGGCCCTGGGTTCCGAGACCTCGCGCCAAGCGCCTGAGGTGCGCCGCGTGGCCACGGGCCACATCAAGGAAATGGTCGATCTCATCGCCCGCCAATCGCCGGACTGGGGACAGCCCGGTGCCCATGAGCGCGCGCTCGTCACCTTGTCCACCATGGTCGGCAGCCTGCTGCTGGCTCGGGCAGTGGACGATCCGGCCCTGTCCGACAGCCTTCGCGAAGCAGCACTCAAGCACCTGGCGCCGGCCAGCCAGTGATGGCGCATGCCCTGTGCATGTGCCTGGATTTTTTTTCGCCATTACATATGATGACCATCATATAAAGGAAAGCCATGAAGGCATTCATTCTGGAAAGCCATGGAGCGAACCGCGCCTTGCAGCTGGCAGACGTACCCGAGCCGCAGCTGCGTGACGACGAAGTCCTGGTCCAGGTCCATGCCGCAGGCGTGAACCAGCTGGACTCCAAGATCAGGGACGGGCAATTCAAGCTCATCCTGCCCTATCGCCTGCCCCTGATCCTGGGCCACGACCTGGCCGGCGTGGTGGTCAAGGCCGGCCCGCGCGTGCGGCAGTTCAAGCCCGGCGACGAGGTCTATGCACGCACGGACGATTTCCGGATCGGTACGTTCGCGGAGTTCGTGCCGGTCAAGGAGTCGTCGCTGGCGCCAAAACCGAAGGGGCTCACGATGGAAGAGGCGGCCTCCATCCCCCTGGTGGGCCTGACGGCCTGGCAGGCACTGGTGGAGACAGCGAAGCTGACGAAGGGGCAAAGGGTCTTCATCCAGGCCGGCTCCGGGGGCGTGGGCACGTTCGCCATCCAGCTGGCCAGGCACCTGGGCGCCACTGTGGCCACCACCACGAGCGCGGCCAACTTCGAGCTGGTCAGGAGCCTGGGTGCGGATGTCGTCATCGACTACCGCACGCAGGACTTCGAGGACGTCCTGCACGACTACGACGTGGTGCTGAACAGCCAGGACGGCAAGACGCTTGGCAAATCCCTGCGCGTGCTCAAGGGCGGCGCGAAGCTGGTCTCCATCTCCGGCCCACCCGATCCCGCGTTTGGCAGAAACATCGCGGCGCCCGCATTCGTGCGGCTGGTGATGCGGCTGCTCAGCTCCGGCGTCAGGCGCCGGGCGCGAGGCCGTGGCATTGACTACTCCTTCCTCTTCATGCGGGCCAACGGCGGCCAGCTGCGCGAGATCACCCGCCTCATCGAAGCGGGCGCCATCCGCCCGGTCGTGGACAAGGTCTTCGCATTCGAGTCCACCAACGAGGCCCTTGCCTATTCCGAAGCCGGCCATGCCAAGGGCAAGGTCGTCATCAAGATCCGTTGAATCTGTTTCCCCCCACCCCCTGGAGTGCTCCATGAAAATTGAAAACGCTGTTGTTCTCGTCACCGGCGCCAATCGCGGCATCGGCCTGGCTTTCGCACGCGAGCTGCTTGCCCGTGGCGCCCGCAAGGTCTACGCTGGCGCGCGCGACCCCGCCACCGTCACCCAGCCCGGCGTGCATGCCCTGCAGCTGGACGTGAACCGCCCGCAGGACGTGGCCGCCGCCGCCGCGCTGGCGTCGGACGTCACGCTGGTGATCAACAACGCCGGCATTGCACAGCCCGGCGGCTTCATGGCGCCCGACAGCGAAGAGGTCGCCAGGCGCATCTTCGAGACCAACTTCTTCGCCGTGCTGCGCATGAGCCAGGCCTTCGCGCCGGTTCTCAAGGCCAACGGCGGCGGGGCCTTGCTCAATGTGCTGTCGGTGGCCTCCTGGGTGAACGGCGGCGAGCTGGCCGCCTATTCGGCCAGCAAGTCGGCCGCCTGGTCGCTCACCAACGCCCTGCGCAGCGAGCTTGCAGGGCAGAAGACACAGGTGCTGGGCCTGCACATGGCCTATGTCGACACCGACCTCACGCGCGGGCTTGAAGCGCCGAAGTCCAGCCCCGAGGACATCGTCAGCCGCGCGCTGGACGGACTGGAGGCCGGGCTCGATGAAGTGCTGGCCGACGAGCTCACCCAGCAGGTCAAGCGCGGCATGACGGCGGCCCGGCCAAGCTATCTGCCGCAGGGCGCCTGAGATCGGACCGTGCCAGCCATGGGTGCCCATCCGCATGGATCGGCGTGGGCTGGCACGATCGGTCAGCGCCGGTTTGGCCTATATTTCCATATTTGTTGAAATATCGTATGATTCGCCCATGGATGAATCTGAAGTCGTCGAATCCCTGGCCGCGCTTGCCCACCCCTTGCGCCTGCGCAT
The DNA here is from genome assembly GCF_000632165.1 of Delftia sp. RIT313. NCBI lineage: Bacteria > Pseudomonadati > Pseudomonadota > Betaproteobacteria > Burkholderiales > Comamonadaceae > Delftia > Delftia sp. RIT313. The sequence continues at coordinate 20,702 of NZ_JFYT01000088.1, forward strand.
CTTCCGCGCGCTCGTCGTGGCCGGGCCCGAGGGGCTGACGCCGGGCGTCATGGCAGAAAGCCTGGGCGCCGCCAACACCACGCTGTCTTTCCATCTCAAGGAACTGACCCGCTCGGGCCTGGTGACGCAGGAGCGGGCCAGCCGCAACCTGGTGTACCGCGCCGCCTATGAGCGCATGAACGGCCTGCTCGGCTTCCTGACGCAGAACTGCTGTGCAGGTGCGTCATGCGAGGTGGCCGACATGTCCTGCAAGTCCTGCTGACGCTGCTCCCCCGGTTTCCCCGCCCCGAACATTTCCTGCCATGACTTCCGACAAACCCCTGAACGTCCTGTTTCTGTGCACGCACAACTCTGCCCGGAGCATCCTGGCGGAAGGCCTTCTGAATCACCTCGGCGGCGGGCGCTTCAAGGCCTACTCGGCAGGCAGCAGCCCCCGCGACAACCAGCAGCCTCATCCGCTGGCGATTGCGGCGCTGGAGCAGGCGGGCGTGTGCACCGAAGGCCTGCGCAGCAAAAGCTGGGACGAGTTCGGCGCGCCTGATGCGCCCCCTATGGACCTGGTCATCACCGTCTGCGACAGCGCCGCTGGCGAGGCATGCCCCTATTGGCCGGGCCAGCCCGCCACCGCGCACTGGGGCTACGCGGACCCGTCGCAGGCCGAAGGCTGCGACGAAGGCCGGCAGGCCGCATTCCGCCAGACCCTGCTGGCCATGCGGCAGCGCCTGGAGCGGCTCGTCAACCTGCCGCCATCGTCCCTGGCCAGGCACGCGCTGCAGCAGTCTGCCCGCGACCTGGCCCGTGACTGAAGCCTGCCACTGACGCCTGCTTTCGACACCCGCCACCGACACCGCTGCGGCCCCCGCTGCCGCCTGCACATCCCCGAAGAAAACAACACATGCTTGCGGCCCTCCTGATCTTTGCAGCCACCCTTGTCCTGGTCATCTGGCAGCCCGCAGGCCTGGGCATCGGCTGGAGCGCGTCGCTCGGCGCCATCGTGGCACTGGCCCTGGGGGTGGTGCACTGGGCCGATGTCGCCGTCGTCTGGGGCATCGTCTGGAACGCAACCGCCACCTTCGTGGCGGTCATCATCATCAGCCTGCTGCTGGACGAGGCCGGGTTCTTCGCTTGGGCTGCACTGCACGTGGCCCGCTGGGGCCGCGCAAGCGGCAGGCGCCTGTTTGCCTTCATCGTGCTGCTGGGCGCCGTGGTGTCTGCGGTCTTTGCCAACGATGGCGCCGCGCTCATCCTGACGCCCATCGTGATGGCCATGCTGGTGGCCCTGGGCTTTTCTGCCGCAAGCACCCTGGCATTCGTCATGGCGGCAGGGTTCATCGCGGACACGGCCAGCCTGCCGCTGGTGGTGTCCAACCTGGTCAACATCGTCTCGGCGGACTTCTTCGGCATCGGCTTCAACGACTATGCATCGGTCATGGTGCCGGTGAACCTGGTTGCCGTGGCCGCCAGCCTGGGCGTGCTGTTCCTGTTCTTCCGCAAGGATCTGCCCCGCACCTACGCCTTGGAGCGCCTGCAGCCGCCATCGGCCGCCATCCGGGACCTGGCCACCTTCCGCGCAGGCTGGGCCGTGCTGGCGCTGTTGATGCTGGGCTTCTTCGGGCTGGAGCCGCTGGGCGTTCCCGTCAGCGCCGTGGCCGCGGCCTGTGCGCTGCTCTTGCTGGCCGTCGCCGCCCATGGCCGGGTCATCAGCGCAGGCCGGGTCCTGAAGGGCGCGCCATGGCAGATCGTTGTGTTCTCGCTGGGTATGTACCTGGTGGTCTATGGCTTGCGCAACGCTGGGCTGACCGGCGCCCTGGCCAGGGTGCTGGAAGTGTTTGCGGGCGGCGGCGTGTGGGGCGCCGCAATAGGCACCGGCTTTCTGTCGGCTGGCCTGTCTTCCGTGATGAACAACATGCCCACGGTGCTGGTGGGCGCCCTGTCCATCGAGCACTCGGGGGCCACGGGGCTGGTGAAGGAAGCCATGGTCTATGCCAATGTGATCGGCTGTGACCTGGGCCCCAAGATCACGCCCATCGGCAGCCTGGCCACCTTGCTCTGGCTCCATGTGCTGGCCCGCAAGGGCATGACGATTGCCTGGGGCTACTACCTGCGCGTCGGCATCGTCCTGACCCTTCCGGTCCTTGCCATCACGCTGGTCGCGCTTGCCTTGCGGCTAAGCGTGGGCTGAGCGTGGGCTGAACGCCGGCCGGCCGGCGCGCTGGCGCATCAGCTGCTGCCGTCCTGCGCAGGCATCGGCACATTGGCGCGGCGTTCAAACAGGTGGGCCATGGCCTTTGCCGCCGCCTCGGCCGCTTCAGCGCGGCGCATCTCGGCCGCGTCCTCGAACCCGCAGCCCATGGCCTGGGCCTCGGTGCCGGCGTAGTCGGCCAGCGTCTCGGCGCTGTCGCGGATGCTTTGCAGGGCGCGGGCCACCACGTCCATGTGGCGATGGCCCTTGGGGGTCTCCAGCCATGCCAGGGCGAGCTGGGCGATGGCGGAGATTTCCGCACAGCCTTGCTGCACTAGATGGTCCACCTGGGTGAGGACATTGGACAGTTGCCGCGTGGTGTGGCTGTC
>NZ_JFYT01000089.1:0-23123 GCF_000632165.1 Delftia sp. RIT313
GCCCCCATCGCCATGGAAGAAGGTCTGCGCTTCGCTATCCGCGAAGGTGGCCGTACCGTGGGCGCTGGCGTGGTTGCAAAGATCATTGCGTAATTCTTGGAAAACTAGGAATACACAATGTCCAAGCAAAAAATCCGCATCCGCCTGAAGGCGTTTGACTACAAGCTGATCGACCAGTCGGCTGCTGAAATCGTTGACACTGCCAAGCGCACCGGCGCGATCGTCAAGGGCCCCGTGCCCCTGCCGACACGCATGAAGCGTTTCGACATCCTGCGCTCGCCGCACGTCAACAAGACCAGCCGCGACCAGTTCGAAATCCGCACTCACCAGCGCCTGATGGACATCGTTGACCCGACTGACAAGACGGTTGACGCTCTGATGAAGCTGGACCTGCCCGCAGGCGTGGACGTCGAGATCAAGCTGCAATAAGAACTTCACGGCCCCTTGCGGGGCCGTTGAAGGGCTTTGATTTAACGCGAACTTGCTTGAAAAGGCAGTTCGCGTTAAAATTTGGGGCTTCGCCTTTCTTGAGCGAAGTTTTATCAACCTTCTTTCGTGCGCAAGGCCTTGGACATCTGGGGCGGGAGCGCAACGCTGGGCCAATTGCAGTTTCAGCGGCGAAAGTTTTGGAGCAAACAAATGAGTCTGAGCAACTCCCTCGGGTTGCTGGGTCGCAAGGTGGGCATGATGCGTCTGTTCACCGATGACGGGGACGCAGTGCCCGTCACGGTGGTGGATGTGTCCAACAACCGTGTGACTCAGGTCAAAACCCAAGAGAACGATGGCTACGTGGCCCTGCAGGTCACTTTCGGTTCGCGCAAGGCATCTCGCGTGACCAAGCCAGAAGCCGGCCACCTTGCCAAGGCAGGTGTCGAAGCCGGTGAAGTGATGGGTGAATTCCGCGTGACCGAAGAAACCGCTGGCAAGTACGCCGCAGGCTCCGTCCTGCCCGTCGCCGAGCTGTTCTCGGTGGGCCAGAAGGTGGACGTGCAAGGCACTTCCATCGGTAAGGGCTTCGCCGGCACCATCAAGCGTCACAACTTCCGCTCGCAGCGCGCCTCGCACGGCAACAGCCGTTCGCACAATGTTCCCGGCTCCATCTCGATGGCCCAGGATCCAGGTCGCGTGTTCCCGGGCAAGAAGATGACCGGTCACATGGGCGATGAAACCATCACCACCCAAAATCTCGACGTGGTTCGCATTGACGAAGCACGCCAACTGCTCTTGATCAAGGGCGCTGTTCCGGGCTCCAAGGGTGGCTTCGTGACGGTGCGCCCCGCCATCAAGGCCAAAGCTTCCAAGGGAGCGAACTAATGCAGCTCGAACTCCTGAATGAACAAGGCCAGGCCGCATCCAAGTTCGATGCGCCCGAGACTGTTTTCGGTCGTGAATTCAACGAAGACCTCGTCCACCAGATCGTGATCGCCTACCGTGCCAACGCACGTCAGGGCACTCGCGCTCAGAAGGATCGCGAGCAGGTTCGTCACACGACTGCCAAGCCGTTCAAGCAAAAGGGCACCGGCCGTGCTCGTGCCGGTATGTCTTCCTCGCCTCTGTGGCGTGGCGGCGGCCGCATCTTCCCGAATCTGCCTGAAGAAAACTTCACGCAGAAGATCAACAAGAAGATGTACCGCGCCGGTATGGTTGCCATCCTGTCGCAGCTGGCCCGCGAAGGCCGTCTGGCCGTGGTGGACTCGCTCAAGCTCGAAAGCCCCAAGACCAAGGTGCTGGCCGACAAGTTCAAGGCCATGAACCTGGAATCGGTCATGGTGATCGCTGAAGAAGTCGACGAGAACCTGTACCTGGCTTCCCGCAATCTGAAGAACGTGTTCGTGGTCGAGCCGCGCTACGCCGACCCCGTGTCGCTGGTGCACTACAAGAAAGTGCTCGTCACCAAGGGTGCGATCGACAAACTCAAGGAGATGTTCGAATGAGCACGCTCAAGTTTGACGAAGGTCGTCTGATGCAGGTGTTGGTTGCTCCCATCGTGTCCGAAAAGGCCACCATGGTTGCCGAGAAGTCCAACGCCGTGACGTTCAAGGTGCTGCAGAGCGCCACCAAGCATGAAATCAAGGCCGCCGTGGAACTGATGTTCAAGGTGGAAGTTGCTGGTGTCTCCGTGGTGAACATCAAGGGCAAGACCAAGCGCTTTGGCAAGACCACTGGCCGCCGCGACCACGTTCGCAAGGCCTACGTGATGCTCAAGCCCGGTCAAGAGCTGAACCTGTCCGGGGAGGCTGCGTAATCATGGCTGTTATCAAGCTCAAACCGACGACCCCCGGCCAACGCGGCACGGTCAAGGTCACGCGTGACCATCTGCACAAGGGTGCAGGTTTCGCCCCCCTGCTGGAGCCTCAGCACCAGAAGTCGGGCCGTAACAACAACGGTCACATCACCACCCGTCACAAGGGCGGTGGCCACAAGCACCACTATCGCGTGGTGGACTTCAAGCGCACCAAGGACGGCATCCCCGCCAAGGTCGAGCGCATTGAGTACGACCCCAACCGTACGGCCCACATCGCTCTGGTGTGCTATGCCGACGGCGAGCGTCGCTACATCATTGCTCCGCGCAACCTGGAAGTCGGCGCAACGATCGTCAGCGGTTCGGAAGCTCCGATCCGCGTGGGCAACACCCTGCCGATCCGCAACATCCCCGTGGGTTCGACCATCCACTGCATCGAACTGAAGATCGGCGCTGGCGCGCAGATCGCCCGTTCGGCAGGTACGTCGGCTACGCTGCTGGCCCGTGAAGGCATCTACGCCCAAGTGCGTATGCGTTCCGGCGAAGTGCGCAAGGTGCACATCGAATGCCGCGCGACCATCGGTGAAGTCGCCAACGAAGAACACAGCCTGCGCCGTCTGGGCAAGGCCGGTGTGAAGCGTTGGATGGGTATTCGCCCGACCGTTCGCGGCGTGGTGATGAACCCTGTCGATCACCCGCACGGTGGTGGTGAAGGCAAGACCGGTGAAGGTCGTCACGCTGTTGACCCATGGGGCAACCTGACGAAGGGCTACCGTACCCGTAACAACAAGCGCACGCAGTCGATGATTGTGTCGCGTCGCAAGAAGTAAAGGGTAGCAAATGACTCGTTCTCTTAAAAAGGGTCCGTTTGTTGACCATCACTTGCTGGCAAAGGCCGAAAAGGCCGTCGCCACCAAGGACAAGAAGCCCGTCAAGACCTGGTCGCGTCGCTCCATGGTTCTGCCCGAGTTCATCGGTCTGACCATCGCCGTGCACAACGGCAAGCAGCACGTGCCCGTGTATGTGACTGACCAGATGGTCGGCCACAAGCTCGGCGAATTCGCGCTGACCCGTACCTTCAAGGGTCACCCGGCGGACAAAAAAGCCAAGAAGTAAGGAATAGAACATGTCTGAAACACGTGCTGTTCTCCGTGGCGTCCGCCTGTCTGTGGACAAGGGTCGCCTGGTCGCGGACCTGATCCGCGGCAAGAAAGTGGACCAAGCCCTGAACATCCTGACGTTCACGCAGAAAAAAGCTGCCGTGATCATCAAGAAGGTGCTCGAGTCCGCCATCGCCAACGCCGAGCACAACGACGGCGCCGACATCGACGAACTGAAGGTCAAGACCATCTTCGTCGAACAAGGCACCACGCTCAAGCGCTTCACCGCGCGTGCAAAGGGCCGCGGCAATCGCATCAGCAAGCCCACGTGCCACGTGTACGTGACGGTTGGCAACTGAAAGGCCTGGGAAGAATATGGGACAGAAAATCCATCCTACCGGCTTCCGCCTGGCTGTTAGCCGCAACTGGGCCAGCCGTTGGTACGCAAGCAACCGTGACTTCGCCGGCATGCTGGCCGAAGACATCAAGGTGCGCGAGTTCCTGAAGGCCAAGCTGAAGAATGCCGCCGTGTCGCGCATCCTGATCGAGCGTCCTGCAAAGAACGCCCGCATCACGATCTTCTCGGCACGTCCTGGTGTCGTGATCGGCAAGAAGGGCGAGGACATCGAGAACCTGAAGAAGGAACTCGCAACCCGTCTGGGCGTGCCTGTGGCTGTGAACATCGAAGAAGTGCGCAAGCCTGAAATCGATGCCAAGCTGATCGCCGATTCGATCTGCCAGCAGCTCGAAAAGCGCATCATGTTCCGCCGCGCCATGAAGCGTGCAATGCAAAACGCCATGCGTCTGGGTGCCCAAGGCATCAAGATCATGTCTTCGGGCCGTCTGAACGGTATCGAAATTGCACGTTGCGAGTGGTATCGCGAAGGCCGTGTGCCACTTCACACACTGCGCGCCGACATCGACTATGGCTTCTCCGAAGCCAAGACGACCTACGGTGTGATCGGTGTGAAGGTCTGGGTCTACAAGGGTGACACGCTGGGTCGTAACGACCTGCCGGCAGCCGAGACCCCCCGCCCCGAAGAAGAACGTCGTCCTCGCGGCCCCCGCCGTGATGGTCGCGGCGATGGTCGTCGTGACGGTGCTGGCCGTGGTGCCCGCCGCCCCGCAGGCGCTAACGCAGCACCTGCTGACGGCAGCGATAAGCCCGCCGGCGCTGGCGCTGATTCCGTTAAGCGCGTTCGCAAGACTGACGCGCCCGCTACAGCAGCGGACGGTAAAGGAGAATAAAGATGCTGCAACCTGCTCGCCGCAAATACCGCAAGGAGCAAAAGGGTCGCAACACCGGTATCGCAACGCGTGGTAACTCCGTTGCTTTCGGTGACTTCGGCCTGAAGTCCACTGACCGTGGTCGCCTGACGGCGCGTCAGATCGAAGCGGCTCGCCGCGCGATCTCGCGTCACGTCAAGCGTGGCGGTCGTATCTGGATCCGCGTGTTCCCGGACAAGCCAATCTCTACCAAGCCCGCAGAAGTGCGTATGGGTAACGGTAAGGGCAACCCCGAGTACTACGTGGCCGAAATCCAGCCCGGCAAGGTGCTCTACGAAATCGTGGGCGTCCCTGAAGAGCTGGCTCGTGAAGCGTTCCGCCTGGCCGCTGCAAAGCTGCCGCTGCGTACGACCTTCGTGTCCCGTCAAATTGGTGCCTAAGGAGAACAACATGACGAAAGCTGCTGAACTCCGCCAAAAAGACGTTGCCGGCCTGGAAGCCGAAGTGAAGTCCCTGCAAAAGGCTCACTTTGGCCTGCGTATGCAAAAGGCTACGCAACAGCTGGGTAACACGAACACGCTGCGTACCACGCGCCGTGACATCGCCCGCGCCAAGACCATCCTTGCTGAAAAGCAAGCTGCCAAGTAATCAGGAAGCCGACATGACGGAAGCTAAAAAATCCCTCAAGCGCACCTTGATTGGCAAGGTGGTCAGCGACAAGCGTGCCAAGACCGTGACGGTCATGGTTGAACGCCGCGTCAAGCACCCGATCTATGACAAGATCATGATCAAGTCCAGCAAGTACCACGCTCACGACGAGCAAGGTGAATACAAGCTGGGCGACGTGGTTGAAATCACGGAAAGCCGCCCGCTGTCCAAGACCAAGAACTGGGTTGCTACCCGCTTGGTGCAAAAGGCTGCTCTGGTGTAAGCCTACACAGGCCCACCGGCTGCAAGGCCACAGGAAACGACCCACAATGTGGGTCGTTTTTTCGTTTGGGGACCGCCATTTCGGCGGCCCCCGGTTTTGCACCACAAAGGAGATAGAGATGATCAAAGTCGGAGATGCCCTGCCCGCTGCCACCCTGATGGAATACGTGGAAGTCGAAGGCAATGGCTGCAGCATCGGCCCCAACCCCGTGAAGCTGCCCGAAGCCGCTGCTGGCAAGACCATCGCGGTCTTCGCCGTGCCCGGCGCATTCACTCCCACCTGCTCGGCCAAGCATGTGCCCGGCTTCGTGGAGCAGGCCGAAGCCTTCAAGGCTGCCGGCGTGGACGAGATCTGGTGCCTGTCGGTCAACGACGCCTTCGTGATGGGCGCGTGGGCCCGTGACCAGAAGACCGACGGCAAGGTGCGCATGCTGGCAGACGGCGATGCCGCCTTCGCCAAGGCCACCGGCCTGACGCTGGACCTGAACGGCAAGGGCCTGGGCCTGCGCAGCAACCGCTACTCCATGCTGGTCAAGGACGGCAAGGTCGCCACGCTGAACGTGGAAGGCCCTGGCAAGTTCGAAGTCAGCGACGCTGCCACCCTGCTGGGCCAGGCCAAGGCCTGATCCTGATCGTGCTGCAGGCCTGCCGGGCCTGGGCACCGCGCTTTTGCGAAAAAAGGCATTGCACCCAGGTGCAATGCCTTTTTGTATTTCAGGGGGCTGCCTCCGCCGGGCCCTAGAAGATATCGGCCTTGAGGTAATGCGCCCCTGCGATGGGGTTGTGATAGTAGGGCGGGATTTCCTGGAAGCCCAGGTCCGTGTAGAGGGCGCGCGCCGACTCCATGTCGTCCAGCGTGTCCAGCAGCACATGGTCATAACCGGCCTGGCGCGCCACATCGAGCATGGCCTCGGCGAGCTGGCGGCCCAGGCCGAAACCGCGAAATGCCTTGCGCACGAACAGGCGCTTCATCTCGGCGGCGTTGGCGTAATCGCAGTTGTCCAGCGGGCGCAAGGCGCAGCAGCCGGCCACGGCGCCATCGACCTTGGCCAGCAGGATGTGGCCGCGCGGCGATGCGTAGTCGCCAGGCAGATCGGCGATCTCGGCCTCGAAATCTTGAAATTGCAGATCGACATCCAGGCTTGCGGCGTACTCCTGGAAGATCTGGCGGACTTCGTCCATGTCTTCCAGGGGATTCGGCGCCAGCAAGGCGACAGCAGGCTTGTCCACGGGCACTTGGCTAAAACGACGGAAAACGCAGTGTAGCGGCAAGCTGGCAACATCTGGCCACGCCGTCAGAAAGCACCCCCCAGCTGCTGCACCCACCATGCGGCGGCCCCCGCCACCAACGCCAGGACCAAGGCCAACAGGCGGCTGGCTGCCGTGTCGCGTGAAGAGGGCAGGGGTTCGGGCAAGTGCTTGTCTCCCGTCACCATGGCGCGCACCAGGCCCCGTCCGCGCCAGGCATAGAAAAGGATGGCCAACAGGTGCAGGGCCACCAGCGCGTACAGCAGATACTGCCCCCAGTGCGCGTGGTAGGCGGTGGCCTGTGCCACGGTGTCGCCCGATACAAAGCGGCCCAGCGGCCCGGAGAAAGCAATCTCGTCGTCGCTGAGCAACCCGCTGCCCACCTGGGCGATCAGCACGGCCAGCATGGCAAACACGGACAGGGCGCCCAGCGGGCTGTGGCCTGCGCTGTCGCTCTCCGTTCCTTGTCCCCGCACATGGCGCAGCACGGTGGCGGGCGCGTGGATGAAGCTGGCAAAGCGCGACCAGCGGCCGCCCACCAGGCCCCAAAGCAGGCGGAACAGCAGCAGGGCCAGCATGGCATGGCCCAGCAGCAGATGCCAGTTCATGGCATTGCCGCCCAGCTTGGCCGTCACGACCAGGCCGACCACCGTTGCGGCCAGCAGCCAGTGAAACAGCCGGGTGGGCAGGTCCCAGATGCGGACCTTGTGCTTGGCGGCGCCTTGTGCGGTCGATTCTTGTGCCATGGCATGAAAGCTGGGGTGGGGATAGGGCATTGTGCCGCCCCGCATTCCTGCGAGGACCAGGAATGCACCCTGGCCGTGGTCAATCAAAGCGGCGCCGGCAGGACGCCGCTGCCATACTGGCCCGGCAGATTTCCCCACACTCCCAAAGGAAAACCACGATGAAGAAAGTTTCTGCATGGGCGCTGGCCGCCCTGGTGGCCGCCACGGCGCTGCCCGCGTCCGCACAGTTCGCCAAGTCCGAAGACGCCATCAAGTACCGCCAGGGCGCGCTCGCCGTGCTGGGCCAGCACTTCGGGCGCCTGGGCGCCATGGCGAACGGAAAGATCCCCTTCGATGCCAAGGCGGCCCAGGAAAACGCCGAGGTGGTGGCCTTCATGGCCAAGCTGCCCTGGGCCGGGTTTGGCGCGGGCACGGAAGGTGGAAAGGCGAAGCCTGAAATCTGGAAGGAGCAGGCCAAGTTCCAGGACCTGTCGGAGAAGATGCAGGCCGAGACGGTCAAGCTCGCGGCTGCGGCCAAGTCCGGTAACCTGGACCAGCTCAAGGCCGCCTTCGGCCCGGCCGCCGCCAGCTGCAAGGCGTGCCACGACAGCTTCCGCAGCCGTTGAGCGGCGGGCGGAGGATGCGCCAATAAAAAACCGGCCTGGTGCCGGTTTTTTTGTGCCCTGGTCTGCGCTGTATCAGGCCTCGGCCAGCAGCTTCTCGATCAGCCGATGCAACTCAACGAAGTCAGGTGCGCCCACATAGCGCTTCACGATTTCGCCGCGCTTGTTGACGATGTAGGTGGTGGGAGTCAGTTGCACATCACCCCAGGCCCGGGCCACGGCGCCGGTGTTGTCCAGCGCGACCTTGAAAGGCAGCTTGCGCGAATCGGCGAAGTTCACCACATAGCTGGGCGGGTCGTAGCTCATGGCCACGGCCAGGGTCTCGAACCCCTGGCTCTGGAATTTCTGGTGGGTGGCAACGATCTCGGGCATCTCGGCCACGCAGGTGGTGCAGCTGGTGGCCCAGAAATTCACCAAGGTCACCTTGCCCTTGAGGTCGGCCGTGGTCTGCTTGCTGCCGTCCAGCAGCACGAAGGTGGACTGCGGCGCGGCCGTCTGGCCGGCACCCGAATACACCCATGCGCCCATGCCGGCGGCTGCGGCGATCACCACGCCTGCGATCCAATGTTTGCTTGCCATAGCGACGATTGTGCCCAAAGTTGCGCCCGAAGGCCTGCACGCATGCCGTGCACCGCCTTTCGATGCGCGGCAAGGGCAAAAGTTCGGGGCTCGGACAGGTCGGGCCATGCCGATAATGCCGGCATGACATTGATGGAAAGCTTTTCGAAAGCAAAGGGCCGCGCTCTGGCCCTGCGGCTCGGCGCCGCGCTGCTGGTGTTGGCGCCCCTGGCCGCCTGCAGTCCCAGGCTGGATTGGCGGCAGGTCGCGGTCGAAGGCACGCCGCTGCGCGTGCTCTTGCCCTGCGATCCGCAATCCGCAACACGGCCGGTGGAGCTGGGCCAGGGCATGGGCACGGTGCAGATGTCCATGATGGGATGCGATGCCGATGCGTCGACCTACGCGGTGTCCCACTTCCTGGTCAGCGAGCCGTCCAGAGCCGCCGAGATGCTGTCGTACTGGCAGGCAGCCGTGCTCGGCCAGATGAACCCGGGTGCTCCGGGGCAGGCACCGGCGGGCGCCAAGCAACTGCGCTCCAAGGAAGATGGCCCTTTCCTGCCTGCGGGCGCACTGAATCTGCCGCAGTCGCTGCGCACCACGTTTGAAGGCGTGGGGCCCCAGGGCTGGAAGCTCACCGCCCATGGCGTGTGGTTTGCACGAATGGAGCCGGCAGGCGCACGCCTCTACCATGCCGTGATCTACAGCGACAAGCCGCGCACAGACGAGGCCAACAACTTCTTCGCCAGCCTGCAACTGCAATAGCAACGGCAACAGGTTTCGGAGCCACGGATGCGGGAGGCAGCTGTGGCATGGAACGCAGTGCAGGCGCGCCGGTTGCCCTGCATGCGCCTGCGCACGCCATAATCGACTCCGAACCCTGTGACTTCATGACCACGCGCATCCTTTTGTTCACCCACGCACCTTTGGCCCATGCACTGCGCGAATGCGCCTTGCATGTGTTCGCCGACAGTGCCGAGGACGTCCTTGCCCTGGATGTGCCCGCTCAGGAGCCGCCCGAGGCCACCCTGATGCGTGCCGAGCAGTTGCTGGAGGACCATGGCGGCCTGGTGGCGCTGCCCACGCTGGTGCTGACCGACCTCTTTGGCGCGACGCCCTGCAACGTGGCGCAGCGCCTTGTGGCGCAGCTGCCTGCCGGGCGGCTGGTGGCCGGAGTGAACTTGCCCATGCTGCTGCGCTCCATAGGCTATCGCCACGAGGCGCTGGAAGCCGTGGCCGAGCGTGCCTTGGCCGGAGGCAGCCATGGGGTGATGCAGGTGGGCGTGAACACGCCTCAGAACCAGAGTCCGCGACCATCCAATGATCAAGACCCCTATAACCATCAGCAATAAACTGGGCCTGCATGCCCGCGCCTCCGCCAAGCTCACCAAGCTTGCAGGCAGCTTTCCCTGCGAAGTCTGGATGAGCAAGGGCGAGCGGCGCATCAATGCCAAGAGCATCATGGGCGTGATGATGCTGGCTGCAGGCATGGGCTCCGAGGTGCTGCTGGAAACCGAAGGACCGCAGGAGCAGGAAGCCATGGATGCGCTGACGGCCCTGATCAACGACAAATTTGGCGAAGGCCAGTGATGGGCCTCCGCCGCGCTGGCAGACGGTGAGCGCAAAAGAGCAACACGCGCCGGGCCCGGACGCTGCCGCATTGCGACGGCCCGGGGCCTGCGCAGCAGCAGGCAAAGGACAGGCGCAATGACGTTTGCAATCCACGGACTGGCCGTTTCACGGGGCATTGCGATAGGACGCGCGGTGGTGGTGGCCTCCAGCCGCATGGAGGTGGTGCACTACTTCATCCGGCCCGACCAGGTGGACGCGGAAATCGACCGCGCCCGCAGTGCACGCAACGCCGTCATCGACGAGCTGCGCCGTCTGCAGGATGAAATGCCCCAGGATGCGCCGGGCGAGCTCGATGCCCTGCTCGACGTCCACCTGCTGCTGTTGCAGGACGAGGCCCTGGCCGCCGCCATCAAGCACTGGATTTCCGATCGTCTCTACAACGCCGAATGGGCGCTGACCACGCAGCTCGAGGTCGTCTCGCGCCAGTTCGACGAGATGGAGGACGAGTATCTGCGCGAGCGCAAGGCCGACCTGGAGCAGGTGGTCGAGCGCATCCTGCGCTACATGAAGGGCATGGCCAGCCCCGTGCCCGCGCCTGCCGCGCTGCCGCGGGCCGATGCAACGGGGGAGGGCGCGCCGCAGCAGCCGCTGCTGCTCGACGAAGTCACCGATGTGCCCCTGGTCCTGGTGGCGCAGGACCTGTCGCCGGTGGACATGCTGCAGTTCAAGAGCCGGCTGTTTGCCGGCTTCATCACGGCCGTGGGCGGGCGCACCTCGCACACGGCCATCGTGGCGCGCAGCATGGACATCCCGGCCGTGGTCGGCGCGCGCGCGGCCAGCCAGCTGATCCGCCAGGACGACTGGATCATCATCGATGGCAACGCAGGCGTCGTCATCGTCGATCCTTCTCCCATCATCCTGGCCGAATATGGCTTTCGCCAGCGCCAGAACGAGCTGGAGCGCGAGCGCCTCTCACGCCTGCGCCACACGCCCGCGCTGACGCTGGACGGAGAGCGCATCGAGTTGCTGGCCAATATCGAGCAACCCGGCGACGGGCCTGCGGCCGTGCATGCAGGCGCCGTGGGCGTGGGGCTGTTCCGCACGGAATTCCTGTTCATGGGGCGCGGCGGCAACCTGCCCGGTGAGGAGGAGCAGTACCGTGCCTACCGCGAAGCGGTGGACGGCATGCAGGGCATGCCCGTGACCATTCGCACGCTGGACGTGGGCGCCGACAAGCCGCTGGACAAGGCACAGCCCAAGGATTACTACCTGAACCCCGCGCTGGGTCTGCGCGCCATCCGCTGGAGCCTGGCTGACCCAGCCATGTTTCGCACCCAGTTGCGCGCCATCCTGCGTGCGGCGGCGCATGGGCAGATCCATCTGCTGTTTCCCATGCTGGCCCACCAAAGCGAGATCGAGCAGACCCTGGCCCAGGTGCGGCTGGCGCAAAGCGAACTCGACGCGCGAGGCGTGGCCCATGGCCCGGTCAAGCTGGGCGCCATGATCGAAGTGCCTGCGGCCGCGCTGATCGTGCGCACCTTTTTGCGTTACTTCGACTTCCTGTCGATCGGCACCAACGACCTCATCCAGTACACGCTGGCCATCGACCGTGCCGACGAGACCGTGGCCCATCTCTATGACCCCTTGCATCCCGCCGTGCTCAAGCTGGTGGCGGACGTGATCGCCGAAGGAAGGGCGCAGGGCAAGAGCGTCTGTGTCTGCGGGGAGACCGCCGGGGATGTGGGCATGACGCGCCTGCTGCTCGGCCTGGGTTTGCGCAGCTTTTCCATGCATCCGGCGCAGATCCTGGTCGTCAAGCAGGAAATCTTGCGCGCCGACACACGCAAGCTGACTGCCTGGGCGCAGGAAGTCCTCCGCTCGGACAGTCCCGCAGCGCTGCTGGGACCATGAATTCATGCAGGCGAGGATGCGCAGAAAAAAAGATTTGCAGCTTTAGTTGCGATTGATTCTCATTCGATGCTATGATCAGCCCCAATGCAGCAAGAAACTCTCTGGTGGGGAATTCGAGCTGCAAGCCTTTTTCAGTTTCATCGTGGGGCGACTCGCCAGGCCTGTTCAGCCTGCAGCAAGTCGGTTTGCCAGCCAGCGGTCTGCCGGTTAGCCAGGCTTTTTTTCTACGATGTCAGAAGAGGCAACATCGCCTCCAATTCAAGCAGAGCATGCGTCAGCGGCTCTGCTTTTTTGTTGCCTGCGCGTCTTGATGTGCCGTCATGCGGCCATGAAAAAGCCCTCGGCAGCAGGGCTGGCGAGGGCTGGGCATCGAGGGCCGCCTGGGTGCGGCGAGCTCAAACGCCTGCGGCGTGTGCCTGCTGATCCGCGTGGTAGCTGGAGCGCACCATGGCGCCCACGGCGGCGTGCGTGAAGCCCATCTTGTAGGCTTCTTCCTCGAACATCTTGAAGGTGTCGGGGTGCACGTATCGGCGCACCGGCAGGTGGCTGTTGCTGGGCGCCAGGTACTGGCCGATGGTCAGCATGTCGATGTCATGGGCGCGCATATCTCGCATCACCTGCAGGATTTCCTCGTCGGTCTCGCCCAGGCCCACCATGATGCCGCTCTTGGTCGGAACCTTGGGGTGCAAGGCCTTGAACTTCTTGAGCAGGTTCAGCGAGAACTGGTAGTCCGAGCCGGGACGCGCTTCCTTGTACAGGCGCGGTGCGGTCTCCAGGTTGTGGTTCATCACATCGGGAGGTGCGGCCTTGAGGATTTCCAGCGCACGGTCGTCGCGGCCGCGGAAGTCGGGCACCAGGATCTCGATCTGGGTCAGCGGCGAGAGCTCGCGGATGTTCTTGATGCACTCCACGAAATGGCCCGAGCCGCCATCGCGCAGGTCGTCGCGGTCCACGCTGGTGATCACCACGTACTTCAGCCGCAACTCGGCAATCGTCTTGGCAAGATTGAGCGGCTCGTTGGTGTCCAGCGGGTCGGGGCGGCCGTGGCCCACGTCGCAGAACGGGCAGCGGCGCGTGCACTTGTCGCCCATGATCATGAAGGTGGCCGTGCCCTTGCCGAAACATTCGCCGATGTTGGGGCAGGAGGCTTCCTCGCAGACCGTGTGCAGCTTGTTGGCGCGCAGGATGTCCTTGATCTCGTAGAAGCGCGTGGTGGGGCTGCCCGCCTTGACGCGGATCCACTCGGGCTTCTTGAGGGCCTCGCCATGCTCGACCTTGATCGGGATGCGCGAAAGCTTCGCTGCCGCCTTCTGCTTGGCCAGCGGGTTGTACTCGGCTTGGGACTGCGCTTCGCGCACGACGGTGTTGGTGGTCATGGTTCTGGATTCAGGGGGCTAGGCGGCGCTGCAACTGTCGTCCCAGCACGCGCGCGGCTTCGTCCCAGGTTGTCTGAACGCCGATTGTAGAAAGGTCCACCGTTTGCAGTCCTGCATAGCCGCAAGGGTTGATCCGTTCGTAGGGTTCCAGGTCCATGGCGGCATTCAGGGCAACGCCGTGATAGGTGCAATGCCGGCTGACCTTGATGCCCAGGGCTGCAATCTTGCCCAGCCCCGAAAAATCGGGCTGGGGCGCGGGTGAGCCGGGTGCGCGCAGTTGCGGGCGCTGGGCCAGCATGGCGTGGCTGCGAGGATCGTCAAGGCGCACGTAGATGCCGGGGGCGCCTTCCACGCGGTGGCCGGTGATGCCGAAATGCTCCAGCGTGCGGATGACCGCATCTTCGATGCGGAACACGTATTCCTTGACGAAGTAGCCCAGGCGCTGCAGATCTAGCAACGGATAGGCGACCACCTGGCCCGGGCCGTGGTAGGTGACCTGCCCGCCGCGGTTGGTTGCGACCACGGGAATGTTGCCAGGGCTCAGCAAGTGGTCACTTTTCCCGGCAAGGCCTTGCGTGAAATGTGGGGCGTGCTCGCAGATCCAGAGCTCGTCGCGCGTGCCGGCATCGCGGCCGCTCGTGAATGCCTGCATGGCCTGCACCGTGGCTTCGTAGTCGGTGCGGCCCAGCAGGCGCAAGTCCAGCGTCTGCGCAAGCTCGGCGGCTGGGGTGCTCAAAGCACCACTTTCACAAGCGGGTGCGAGGTGAACGCCCGGTACAGGTCGTCGAGCTGCTCGCGGCTGGTGGCTGTCACCGTGACGGTGACGCCCAGGTATTTGCCGCTGCTGCTGGGGCGCAACTCGATGGTGCTGGGGTCAAAGGCGGGGTCGAAGCGCTCGGCGATCTGGGTGATTTCATGCACCAGATGCTCGGCCTTGATGCCCATGACTTTGATGGGAAACTGCGATGGGTACTCGATCAACGAGTCCTTGCGCGGGTCCGCGCCCGGCGCGGCTGCTGGTGCGGAGGAGGGGGTGGGGGCGTCGGTCATAGGTGAATCAAGGTTAATCGCTTGGCGTTGGAGGCGATTGTGCGCTATCGTTCGCGGCCATGTCGCAGCCTGGGGCTGCCGCGCCGCCGGTCACGAAAACTCCACACACAACAAACAAGCTGCCTGCGGTGCGAGGCTGGCGTTGTTGGCCTGCTGCCACACAGCCATGCTGCCGCCGCCGTTTTGGGCATACCCGTAACAACCCCTATCGTTCGGCAGGGGTTTTTACTTATAATCAGAGGCTTTGTGAAAAAGTCTTGTCTGGTCTGCGGCCTTCGAGAACTCAATGAAAAACTACGCCGCTGACACAGACGCTGACAGGGAACTTGAGGGCGAGGATTCCGACTTCAAGCCCCTGACCTCCGAGGAGGCTCAGGAGTGGCGCACGCGAAACCCGCAGATGTCTGTGTGGCGCTTCGTGGTGGTCCAGGCGGTGGTTGGCGTGCTGGTGGCACTGCTCGCGTGGCTGGTGACGGGGCGCGCCGAGGTCGGATGGTCGGCTGCCTATGGCGCCTTGTCGGTGGTGCTGCCGGCTGCGCTGTTTGCGCGCGCCGTCGTGCGCAAGAGGCCTGGCGGCGCTGCAGCCGCCATGGTGGGAATTTTTGGCTGGGAACTGGTGAAGCTGGTGCTGTGCATTGCCATGCTGGCGGCTGCACCCAAGCTGGTCCCGGGGCTGAGTTGGCTGGCGCTGCTGGCGGGCTTGGTGATCGTCATGAAAACGTATTGGGTCGCGCTGATAGTGCGGGCCAATGTCCGAAAAACCGATTGATATTTGAAGAGAAGTTGACCGATGGCCGCAGACGCGCACGCACCTACTGCAAGTGAATACATCGTTCACCACCTGCAGCACCTCCAGAACATCAAGCAAAAGTCGATCATCGACTTTTCGGTCATCAACCTGGACTCGATCGTCGTCAGCGCCACGCTGGGCGTGCTGAGCCTGTTCGTGCTGTGGCTTGCCGCGCGCAAGGCCACATCGGGCGTTCCGGGTCGCTTCCAGGCGGCTGTAGAGCTGCTGGTCGAGATGGTGGACAACCAGGCCAAGGCCAACATCCACAATGCGCAAAGCCGCAAGTTCATCGCTCCCCTGGCACTGACCGTGTTCGTCTGGATCTTCATGATGAACGCCATGGACATGCTGCCCGTGGACCTGCTGCCGGTACTGTGGCAGGGCGTTCAGGGTGACTCGCACGCCTACCTGCGTGTCGTTCCCACGGCTGACCTCTCGACCACGCTGGGCCTGTCCTCTGCCGTGCTGATCCTGTGCTTCTTCTACAGCATCAAGATCAAGGGTATGGGCGGCTGGGCCCACGAACTGGTGACCGCTCCGTTCGGCACCAGCAAGAATCCCGTGTTTGCACTGATCCTGGGTGTTATCAACCTGGCCATGCAGATCATTGAATATGTCGCCAAGACGGTTTCGCATGGCATGCGACTGTTCGGCAACATGTACGCTGGTGAGTTGGTGTTCTGTCTGATCGCTCTGATGGGCGGTGCGGCTGCCATGTCGCTTTCCGGTGTGTTGCTCCCCTTGGGGCACATCATTGCAGGCTCTATCTGGGCGATCTTCCACATTCTGATCATCACCCTGCAGGCCTTCATTTTCATGATGCTGACGCTGATCTATCTCGGCCAGGCACATGAAGCCCACTGACCATTTCCTTTCCCTCTCAACCTTTCTCTTTCTTTAATCTCAGGAGTCATCATGGAAAACATTCTCGGTCTCGTCGCTCTGGCTTGTGGTCTGATCGTTGGTCTGGGCGCTATCGGCGCTTCGATCGGTATCGCCCTGATGGGTGGCAAGTTCCTGGAATCGTCGGCACGTCAGCCTGAGCTGATCAACGAACTGCAAACCAAGATGTTCATCTTGGCCGGTCTGATCGACGCTGCCTTCCTGATCGGTGTTGCTATCGCTCTGCTGTTCGCTTTCGCCAACCCCTTCGTCCTGGCCTAAGCTCCGATCAACGCCCTAGATAGAAAGGTGTTGCCGTGAGTATCAACGCGACCCTGTTCGTCCAGGCCATCGTTTTCCTGATCCTGGTGCTGTTCACGATGAAGTTCGTGTGGCCCCCGATCGCGAAGGCGCTGGATGAACGAGCTCTGAAAATCGCCGATGGCCTCGCTGCTGCCGACAAGGCCAAGACTGACCTGGCCGCCGCCAACAAGCGCGTCGAGCAGGAACTGGCCCAGACGCGCAACGAAACGGCATCGCGGCTTGCGGACGCCGAACGCCGTGCCCAGGCCATCATCGAAGAAGCCAAGGCCCGTGCCTCCGAAGAAGGCAACAAGATTGTTGCTGCTGCCCGCGCCGAGGCCGAGCAGCAGACAGTCCAAGCCCGTGAAGCCCTGCGCGAGCAAGTGGCTGCGCTGGCCGTCAAGGGCGCCGAGCAGATCCTGCGCAAGGAAGTGGATGCCGGCGTCCATGCCGACCTGCTGAACCGCCTGAAGACCGAGCTGTAAGGAAGAGCAAACATGGCAGAACTCGCCACCATTGCCCGTCCTTACGCAGATGCCCTGTTCAAGGCCAGCACCCAGCAGGGTGCTGACCTGTCCGGCACTGTTGCCTGGGCGGAGGAATTGGCGGCGATTGCCGCCAATCCGCAATTGCGCCAGCTGGCCGACGACCCCAAGGTGACCGACGAACAACTGTTCGACGTCATCAGCGGCGTGGCCGGCTCGGCATTGCCTGATGCCGCTCGCAACTTTCTGCGCGTCATCATTGAAAACGGCCGACTGCAAGTCCTGCCAGAAGTGGCGGCCCAGTTTCGCAGCCTCGTGAACCGCGCCGGTGGCTCGTCCGACGCCGTGGTTCAAAGCGCTTTTCCCATAGATGCTGCCGCTCTGGCTGCCCTCGGGACTTCGCTGGAGAAGCGTTTCGGCCGAAAGCTGAACCTGTCGGTGCAGCAAGATCAGTCCCTGATCGGTGGCATCCGCGTCGTGGTGGGTGATGAAGTTCTTGACACGTCCGTCAAGGCCCGCCTGGAACAAATGAAAGCGGCCCTCATTGCGTAACAACGCGACTGAGGTCTCGGCTAACCAAAGCTAAAGAAGGAAAGAGTCATGCAACTCAATCCCGCAGAAATTTCTGAACTGATCAAGAGCCGCATCGAGGGTCTGGCTGGCAGCAGCGACATCCGTAACGAAGGCACCGTGGTTTCGGTGACCGACGGTATCGTGCGCGTGCACGGCCTGTCGGACGTGATGCAAGGCGAAATGCTGGAATTCCCCGCAGGCAAGGATGGCCAGCCCTCCTTCGGCCTGGCGCTGAACCTCGAGCGCGACTCCGTCGGCGCCGTGATTCTGGGCGAGTACGAGCACATCTCCGAAGGCGACACCGTCAAGTGCACGGGCCGCATTCTGGAAGTGCCCGTCGGCCCCGAACTCATCGGCCGCGTGGTCAACGCCCTGGGTCAGCCGATTGACGGCAAGGGCCCGATCAACGCCAAGATGACGGACGTGATCGAGAAGGTCGCTCCCGGCGTGATCGCACGCCAGTCCGTGGACCAGCCCCTGCAGACCGGCATCAAGTCCATCGACTCGATGGTGCCCGTCGGCCGTGGCCAGCGCGAACTGATCATCGGTGACCGCCAGACCGGCAAGACCGCCGTGGCCATCGACGCCATCATCAACCAGAAGGGTCAGGGCGTTACCTGCATCTACGTTGCGATCGGCCAGAAGGCTTCCTCGATCAAGAACGTGGTGCGTGCCCTGGAGCAGGCCGGCGCGATGGAATACACCATCGTCGTGGCTGCCACCGCTTCCGAATCCGCTGCCATGCAGTACGTGTCGGCCTACTCCGGCTGCACGATGGGCGAGTACTTCCGCGACCGCGGCGAAGACGCCCTGATCGTCTATGACGACCTGTCCAAGCAAGCCGTGGCCTACCGCCAGGTTTCGCTGCTGCTGCGCCGTCCTCCAGGCCGCGAAGCCTTCCCCGGCGACGTGTTCTATCTCCACAGCCGCCTGCTCGAACGTGCAGCCCGCGTGAATGCCGACTACGTCGAAGCCTTCACCAAGGGTGAAGTCAAGGGCAAGACGGGTTCGCTGACGGCACTGCCCATCATCGAAACCCAGGCCGGTGACGTGTCGGCCTTCGTGCCCACGAACGTGATCTCGATCACGGACGGCCAGATCTTCCTGGAAACCAGCCTGTTCAACGCCGGTATCCGCCCCGCCATCAACGCCGGTATCTCGGTGTCGCGCGTCGGTGGTGCTGCACAGACCAAGCTGGTCAAGGGCCAGTCCGGCGGTATCCGTACCGACCTGGCGCAATACCGTGAGCTGGCTGCCTTCGCGCAGTTCGCCTCCGACCTGGACGAAGCCACCCGCAAGCAGCTGGACCGCGGTGCCCGCGTGACCGAACTGCTCAAGCAGGCCCAGTACAGCCCCCTGTCCACCGCTTTGATGGGCGCTTCGCTGTTCGCAGTGAACAAGGGCTACATGGACGACATCCAGGTCAAGCAAGTGCTGGCTTTCGAGTCTGGTCTGCACCAGTTCCTGAAGACCAGCCACGGCGCCCTGATCGACAAGCTGAACGCTTCCAAGGCCATGGACAAGGATTCCGAAGCCGAATTGAACGCCGCCATCGCTGCGTTCAAGAAGTCGTTCGCTTAAACCGGACGAGGAGCCATCATGGCAGCAGGTAAGGAAATTCGCGGCAAGATCAAATCGGTGGAAAACACCAAGAAGATCACCAAAGCCATGGAAATGGTGGCCGCATCCAAGATGCGCAAGGCGCAGGAACGGATGCTGGCTGCACGCCCGTACAGCGAAAAGATCCGCAACATTGCAGTCCATCTTGGCCAAGCCAACCCCGAGTACGTGCACCCGTTCATGCAAGTGAACGGTGATGCAAAGACAGCCGGCGTCATCGTGGTGACGACGGACAAGGGGTTGTGCGGCGGCATGAACACCAACGTGTTGCGTGCTGTCACGGCCAAGCTGCGGGAGCTGCAGGATCAAGGCGTGTCGGCAGAAGCAGTGGCCATTGGCAACAAGGGTCTGGGCTTTCTGAACCGTGTCGGCGCCAAGGTGGTTTCGCACGCGACGGGTCTGGGCGATACGCCCCATCTGGAAAAGCTGATCGGCCCTGTGAAGGTGCTGCTCGATGCATATGCAGCGGGCAAGCTGAGCGCGGTGTACCTGAGCTACACCAAGTTCATCAACACCATGAAGCAGGAATCGGTGGTGGAGCAGTTGCTGCCCCTGTCGTCCGAGAGCATGCAGGCCGAGAAGACGTCTGGCCATAGCTGGGACTACATCTACGAACCCGACGCGCAGTCCGTGATCGACGAGCTGCTCGTGCGCTACGCAGAGTCCCTGGTCTACCAAGCTGTCGCGGAAAACATGGCGTCCGAGCAATCGGCGCGCATGGTGGCCATGAAGGCCGCTACCGACAACGCAGGCAGCGTCATTGGCGAGTTGAAGCTGGTCTACAACAAGACGCGCCAGGCAGCGATCACGACCGAGCTGTCGGAAATCGTGGCTGGCGCCGCTGCTGTGTAAAGCAGCTCAACAGACAAACTAATTGGAGCAAAAAATGGCTCAAGTGCAAGGCAAGATTGTTCAATGTATTGGCGCTGTGGTGGACGTCGAGTTCCCCCGCAACGCAATGCCCAAGGTGTTCGATGCCCTGAAGCTCGACGGCTCGGCCCTGACGCTGGAAGTGCAGCAACTGCTGGGTGACGGCGTTGTGCGTACCATCGCCCTGGGTTCGTCCGACGGTCTGCGTCGCGGCCTGATGGTGTCCAACACCGGCAACCCCATCACCGTGCCCGTGGGCAAGGCGACGCTGGGTCGCATCATGGACGTGCTGGGCAACCCCATCGACGAACGCGGTCCCGTGGATCAGGCGCTGACGGCTCCCATCCACCGCAAGGCACCGGCTTATGACGAGCTGTCGCCTTCGCAGGAACTGCTGGAAACCGGCATCAAGGTGATCGACCTGATCTCGCCCTTCGCCAAGGGCGGCAAGGTGGGTCTGTTCGGTGGCGCCGGTGTGGGCAAGACCGTGAACATGATGGAACTCATCAACAACATCGCCAAGGGCCACGGTGGTCTGTCGGTGTTCGCCGGTGTGGGTGAACGTACCCGCGAAGGCAATGACTTCTATCACGAAATGTCGGACGCCGGCGTGGTCAACCAGGAGTCGCTGAACGACTCCAAGGTGGCCATGGTCTACGGCCAGATGAACGAACCCCCAGGCAACCGTCTGCGCGTGGCGCTGACCGGCCTGACCATGGCCGAAGCCTTCCGTGACGAAGGCAAGGACGTGCTGTTCTTCGTGGACAACATCTACCGCTACACGCTGGCCGGTACCGAAGTGTCCGCTCTGCTGGGTCGCATGCCTTCCGCCGTGGGCTACCAGCCTACGCTGGCCGAGGAAATGGGCCGCCTGCAAGAGCGCATCACCTCGACCAAGGTCGGTTCGATCACTTCCATCCAGGCCGTTTACGTGCCTGCCGATGACTTGACCGACCCCTCGCCTGCCACGACGTTCGCCCACTTGGACTCGACCGTGGTGCTGTCGCGTGACATCGCTTCGCTGGGTATCTACCCCGCCGTCGATCCGCTGGACTCCACCAGCCGCCAGCTGGACCCCCAAGTCGTGGGTGAAGAGCACTACAAGGTGGCCCGCGAAGTGCAGGGCACGCTGCAGCGCTACAAGGAACTGCGCGACATCATCGCCATTCTGGGCATGGACGAGCTGGCTCCCGAAGACAAGCTGACCGTGGCCCGCGCCCGCAAGATCCAGCGTTTCCTGTCGCAGCCTTTCCACGTGGCCGAAGTGTTCACTGGCGCTCCCGGCAAGTACGTGTCGCTGGCTGAAACCATCCGTGGTTTCAAGATGATCTGCGCTGGCGAGTGCGATCACCTGCCCGAGCAGGCCTTCTACATGGTTGGCACCATCGACGAAGCCTTCGAGAAGGCCAAGAAACTGGCGGCTTGAGCCTGCGGCACCCCCTGAGCGACTGCGTCGCTTCCTCCTCTCTACCCGCTTCGCGGGGGAGGGGGACGACACCCTCGCTGCGGGGCGGCCCTTGCTCGGTGTCCCCGATCTGGGCCCTGCCGGTTCCAAGTTCCAGTCCCACCTTTTCTGAGGAGCAAAGATGAACACCATCCACGTTGATGTGGTCAGTGCCGAAGAGTCCATCTTCTCCGGTGAAGCGCGCTTTGTCGCCCTGCCCGGTGAATCCGGCGAATTGGGCATTTTTCCCCGCCACACTCCGCTGATCACGCGCATCAAGCCCGGCTCGGTGCGTATCGAGATGGCGGACGGCAGCGAAGAGTTCGTCTTCGTGGCCGGCGGCATCCTGGAAGTGCAGCCCAACTGTGTGACCGTGCTGTCCGACACCGCCATCCGCGGTGCCGACCTGGACGCCGAGAAGGCCGAGAAGGCCAAGCTCGAAGCCGAGGAAGCACTGAAGAACGCCAAGAGCGAAGTCGATCTGGCGCGTGCCCAGTCCGAGCTGGCCGTCATGGCCGCTCAGATCGCGGCCCTGCGCAAGTTCCGCCAAAAGCGCTGAGCCCTCCCGGGACCAGTCGCAAAAAAGCCGCCCTCGGGCGGCTTTTTTCATGGTGCGCAGGCGTCTCAGTCGCCGCAGCGGGCCTGGTACACGTAGGTCACGGCATTGTCCTTGGGGTCCACCGTGCGCGACTTGTGCGTCACGGCCTTGGCGGGCACGGGGCACAGGGCGCGGATCTGTTGCTCGCAGCGCTTGGGGTCGTCTTCGCGCAGCTTGCAGCTGAGCACATAGTCATATTCCTGCGAGTCGTCGAGGATGGGGCTTGCGCAGGCGCTCAGGGTCAGCACGGCGGCCAGCAGGCCCAGGCGGGCCAGGGTGTTCTTCATGGTGTGGATGCTCCTTGATGAAATGGCGTGACGCTATCACAGCCTCCGTGTCCGCGATAGCTTGATGAAGGGGGTGGCTCGGCCCGGCCTGCGCAGCCTGCCTGCCTTTCAGTGGTGCTGTATCACGACAGCATCGGGAAGATTGTCGCTGCCATCGTGCACAGGCTGGAGCGGGTCACGCGGAAAGTTGGTTTCAAGCAGCAGGCTCACGCGCTCCAGGGCTGCTGTCATGCCCATGGCGTAATGGCCGCCCTGAAAGGCGGCACCCATGTCGCTGATCAGCGTTTGCCATTGTTCCGCCGGCAGGGTGCGCGCCAGGGCGCGGTCGGCGACGATTTCGATGGCATGGTCGGCCAGCAGCAGATAGATCAGGGCACCGTTGTTGTGTTCGGTATCCCAGACGCGCAGCTTGCCGAACAGCGTGATGGCGCGCTCGCGCGGTGTGGCGTCGCGCCACAGGTAGCTGGGCGGCAGTCCGGGTTCGACGCAGATGCGAATCTGGCCTGTATGGCGCTGCTCGCTCATGGTGATCAGGCGCTCCAGCTCCGCCAGGCTTTCAGGCGGGAGTGCACGGCGCAACTGTCCTTCGGCCCAATGGTGGCGCAGCAGCCGGAGCAGACGCTGTACAAAGCCTGTGATTGCAGCCGCCATCTCACCAACTCCCCGAGGCGCCGCCGCCCCCGAAACTGCCGCCTCTGCCGGAGCTGAAGCC